>JAGAZK010000214.1 GCA_017940085.1 Campylobacter sp. | reverse complement strand
CTTCAATTCAAACAAATTCTTTAAATGAAATTTTATCAAGCTCGGCTACGAATAAATATTCTAAATCCCAAGAATTAGCAGCAGATAATGAAGCTTTAAATGTGCTAAATTGTGCGTATGGACATATTGGCGGAGCAGGGGAGTTTTTTGAGAGTATTTTGCAAAATGGCGATAGAAATTTGATTGAAAATTTATTTGATACTCACCCGACACTCAAAAAACGAATCCAAAATATAAATAATTCAAAATTGCCAAAAAATAAGGCAATTATGCTAAATTTAGATTAAATTTAGTCAAATTTAACCAAATAATGCTAAAATCACTAAATTTGACATTTGGAAATCGTATGAAATTTGGCAATTTAGCAATTATTACAGCTCGTGGCGGAAGTAAGCGAATCCCACGCAAAAATATCAAAGAATTTTTTGGCAAACCAATGCTTTTTTATGCTATAAATGCAGCTTTTGAGAGTGGAATTTTTGATGAAATTATGGTCTCGACTGATGATGATGAGATCGCTCAAATAGCACGAAATTTAGGTGCAAAAGTGCCTTTTATGCGAAGTGCTAAAACCGCTGATGATTTTGCTACTACGGCTGATGTTTTAAAAGAAGTAGTATCAAAATACCAAGAAATGGGCTTCGAAATAGGTCAAATTTGTTGTATTTATCCTTGTGTGCCGTTTTTGAGCGGAGATTTGCTAAAAAAAGCCCACGAAAAGCTTATAAACTCAAATGCTGATAGTTTAACTCCAGTAGTGAAGTATTCTTTTCCTATACAAAGGGCATTTGTGGTGGATAAAGACGGATTTTTGCAATTTCGTGAGCCACAAAATGCTCCAAAACGCTCTCAAGATCTAGAGCCTACTTATCACGATGCCGGAGCATTTTATTTTTTTAAATTTAGTGATCTTAGAAGTGATAAAAAAATCGCTTATGAAATAGATGAAATTTTTGCCCAAGACATCGATACGATTGATGATTGGAAAATGGCTGAGATGAAATACGAAATTATGCAAAAAGGATTAAAATGAGTGTTTATATCATAGCTGAAATGTCAGCAAATCATTGTGGAGATAAAAAACTTGCCAAAAAAATCATTAAAAAAGCCAAAGAAATTGGAGTCGATGCAGTCAAAATCCAAACCTACACCGCTGATACTATCACAATTGATTGCAAAGATGAGATTTTTATGACTGGCAAAGGTCTTTGGGAAGGCAGAAGTCTTTATGATGTATATAAAAGTGCTTATACGCCATGGCAATGGCAAAAAGATCTAAAAAAATATGCTGATAAAATTGGGATTGATTTTTTCTCAACTCCATTTGATTATACAGCTGTGGATTTTTTGGAAAATTTAAATGTCCCAAAATACAAAATAGCTTCATTTGAAGCAATCGATTATCCGCTAATTAAATACGCTGCTAAATTTGGCAAACCAATGATAATTTCAACTGGCATTTCATCTCTTGAAGAAATTAATGAAGCGATTGAAGCTTGTAAATCAGTAGGAAACAATGATATTACCATACTTAAATGCACTTCATCTTATCCTGCAAAAATTTCAAATATGAATATAATCACGATAAAAGATTTGATTGATAGATTTGGCTCACAAGGTGTAAAAATAGGGCTAAGTGATCACTCTATGAGTATAGAGCCAGTAATTGCGGCTGTGGCATTAGGAGCAAGTGTGATAGAAAAGCATTTTACACTTGATAGATCCTTAGGCGGTGAAGATAGCGGATTTTCGCTAAATGTAAAAGAGTTTAAAAAAATGGTAAAAGCTGTGCGAAATACAGAGAAAGCACTTGGCAAGGTTGATTATAGTATTAATCAAAACAATCGCAAATACGCAAGATCGCTTTTTGTAGTCAAAGATATAAAAAAAGGCGAAGTTTTTTCGCCCAAAAATATAAGATCAATTCGTCCATCAAACGGACTTCACCCTAAATTTTATGATTTTGTAATAGGCAAAAAAGCAGCGTGTGATCTTAAATTTGGTAAGCCTTTGAAAATGGAATTTATTGAGCAAGGAGAATAATAATGGATTTAAATAGTATCGTTAGTGG
>JAGAZK010000213.1 GCA_017940085.1 Campylobacter sp. | reverse complement strand
CAAAGCAGAGAAATTGATAAATTTTTTAAATATGCTTTTGAAGCTGTAAAAATAGAATATTTTGATGATTTTTGCCCACCTGATGAAAAAATTCCATTTGTTGTGATTGCTATAGGAAGCTATGCTTTTTGCGAAGTTAGCGTCAAAAGTAGCGTAGATTTTGCAGTGATTTACAAAACAATTCAAGGCTTTAATTGCGATAAATTTTCTCAAAATTATGTTAGTTTTCTTGAAAAAATGGGCTTGGATTTAAGTTATAAAATTTATGAAATATCTGAGCTTTTTGACCAAACAAAAGATAATATCGAGCTAAAAACGCTATTTGCACAAATTCGTTTTGTATCAGGATCAAAAAAGCTATATATAACAGCAAGAGATGAAATAAATCGCTTGAAATCTTACAAAAAAGATGAATTTATCAAATACCATTTAGAAAAATTATCTCCATTTGATGATATTAAATTTCTTAGCCAATGTCCAGATTTGAAAAATGGCTATGGTGGATTTTATGATTTTAAGCGGATTTTTTGGCTACTTAATTCAATTTGCGATCAAAATCCAAAAATCCAAGCTTTGAAATTTTTGAGTGAAGATGAATTTGCGGCTTTGAGTTTGAGTGCTGATTTTATAAGCTCTTTGCGTTCGGCTCTTCAAATTAGTGGCGGTGAAAACATACTTCAAAGCAGTTTTTTACAAAACATCACCGAACTCATGCAAATCAAAGAGAAAAAAATGCTAAATTCTCAAATCTTGCTTTTAGTTAAAATGCTCTTTGCTATGCAAAATATCACTATTTATTCAAGATTTTTGGCTCGTTGTGCTTTTGGAAAATATTTCAAATCAAATTTAAGCTTTTCTCAGAAGAAATTTTGCAAAAATGGTAAATTTTTTATCATAAATAATGTGGTTCATTCGCCAATCCATGCAAAAAAATTTGATTTGCCAAATTTATTAAAATCACTAAATAATTTGCCAGATTTACACCTTAAATTTAGTGTTGAGACTATAGTTTTGTTTCAAAAAACACAAATTAATAAAAAAGATCTCGATACCCAGTTAAACGCTTTTTTAAAGATATTTTACAGAGATCATAGTTTTGGGATTTTAAAAGCATTGCTTGATGGAGAAATTCTTTTTTCTTTGGTCAAGCCAATGGAGCATACAAGGCATTTAGCTAGACTTGAAGGGTATAAATTTAGTGTAGATGAGTATAGTTTGCTTTGTGTAAGATACATAGAAAATATCAAAGATGATTTTGTCAAAAGCCTTTATGATGAGCTTTGTTTGGATTCAAAAGCACTTTTAAAATTAGTAGCTTTTATGCACGAAGTCGCATTAAATCTAGGCGGAGATCACAATGTCATGGGTGCAAATATTTTTAGAGCTTATGCAAGTAAGTTAAATTTAAATAGCGATGCGATAAATCTAGGCGTAACTCTCATAAAAAATCACTCATTAATGAACGCAATTACGCTTGGCAAACAAAGCAAACAAGATATTCTTACATTTATTTCGCATATTGGCGATAAAAAAACGCTCAAAATGCTTTATATTTTGACTTATGCAATGGTAAGTGCCACAAATGACGGATATTACAGCCCAATAAATGCGAAAATTTTAAGACAATTATACGAAAATGCAGCAAATAGCTTTGAAAATAGCGATAAAAATTTGCTTGATATTGCCGCAAAAAGAGCAAAAAAAGAAAATTTAATCAAAAAACAAAAAACATTTTTAGAACTAAATGATGCCAATCAAAACAAAATTTTAGGAATAAAATCAAATTTACTTTTTGTGCAACATCAAGCGATAGACATTATAAATACAGCACTTTGGGCGAAAGATTGTGCAAATATCGCTATAAATTTACAAAACAAAAACAATTTTTGCCTTCAAATGATAGTAAAACAAGGCTGGAATATGATAATGCTATTAAACAAATTAAATCATCTAGATCTTGAATATATGGAGATTTTCGAGCTTTTTGATGATAAATTTTTTGTCAAACTCCAATACAGCAAAAAAGCTTCCCAAAATGAGATGAAATCTATGCAAAATACGATTATTTCAGCACTTTGTGATAAAACAAAACCAAATTTAATCAAACCTCAAATCAAAGAAAATGAGTTTAAATTTGAGCCATTGTATTCTCCTAACTATGCTAAATTTACTATCAATGCTAAAGACCAAAGAGGATTTATGGCTTTTGTTTTGAGTGTGTTTGAAAAATTTGATCTAAAAGTGGCAAATGCTAGAATTCAAACTATCAAAAACCGCACAAGAAATTTGTTTTTGATAGAAAAAATCGCAAATTTAGATGATAAATTTGACAAAATAAAAGAAATTTTAACAAAGGAATAAAATGTGTGGAATAGTCGGCTATCTAGGCAATAAATAAAAAAAATCAATCATATTAAATGGTCTTAAAGAGCTTGAATATAGGGGATATGATAGTGCTGGATTTGCCGTGATGAAAAATGGGCAAATTGAGTGCTTTAAAGCTGTGGGAAAATTGGAGAATTTGGCAAATAAAACAAAAGATTTTTTAAGCGATGAATTTGGCGTAGTTATCGGACATACTAGATGGGCAACTCACGGCAAACCAACTGAAATCAATGCTCACCCACATCTTGGCGAATATAGTTTTGTGATACACAATGGTATTATTGAAAATTACAAAGAAATCAAAGACGAACTTGAAGCAAAGGGCGTTAAATTTGCAAGTCAAACTGATACTGAAGTGATCGTTCATTTGTTTGAAGAAAACAATAAAACCGCCAAAACTCCGTTTGAAGCATACAAAATGACAATTTCTAGGCTAAAAGGAGCTTTTGCTACTTTGCTTATCACAAACGCTGCTCCAGATGAAATATTTTTCGCCAAAAATGCAGCTCCACTCATAGTAGCATTGCAAAACGATGAAGTGTTTTTTGGCTCTTCAGATGCACCATTAATCGGACTTGCTAAAGATGCAGTTTATTTAGAAGATGGGTGTTTTGGTAGAGCTAAACGCTCTCAAATAGAGATTTTTAATGCAAATTTTGAACAAATTTCGCCTGTATTTTTGCCACTCCCAAAAGACAAAGGCTATGCACAAAAAGGTGGTTATAGATTTTTTATGGAAAAAGAAATTTATGAACAAAGTCAAGTGATTAGCGAATGTATAATGGGTCGAGTAGGGGAAAATAGCATAAATTTAGAGCTTGATGAAGATATTTTTAATGGTATTGATGAAATAGTGATTTGTGCGTGTGGGACGAGCTATCATGCAGGACTTGCTGGAAGCTATCTTTTAGAAAGGTTAGCCAAAATCCGCACTTGTGTGCAAGTCGCAAGTGAATTTCGCTACAAAGAGCCGTTTTTAAACAAAAACTCGCTTTTTATCGTAATTTCCCAAAGCGGAGAAACTGCTGATACTCTAGAAGCTCTTAAAATCGCTAAAAACGCTGGTCTTAAAACTCTTGCGATTTGTAATGTCGATAATAGCTCTATTGTGAGACTTGCTAAAAATGTGATTTTGACTAGAGCCGGGATAGAAAAAGGAGTTGCAAGCACGAAAGCATTTGCCACTCAAATGATAGTTTTGTGGATGATAGCATTAAATTTAGCCACTATTAAAAAAACACTCACACAAGATGAATTAAACACCGAAATAAAAGCATTGTTAAGCATACCGCAAATCACAAATTTCTCATCAAATTTACAAGATTATATTTGCTCTATTGCTGGAAATTATCTAAATGGACATGGATTTTTCTTTATTGGGCGAGATATTTTTTATCCACTCGCACTTGAGGGTGCTTTGAAATTAAAAGAGATTAGCTATCTACACGCTGAGGGCTATCCAGCAGGCGAGATGAAACACGGTCCAATTGCTTTGGCTGATGATGAACTTTATACGATTGCGTTGTTGCCACAAACTACGCTTTATGATAAAACCAAATCAAATGTAGAAGAACTTGCTGCAAGAGATGCTCATATAACTGCGATTTCACCGATTAGATTTGCTTTGGCTGATGATTTTATCGAGATTCCTAATCTTATTCACCCAATGAGCGAGTTTTTTTATATGATGATAGTTTTGCAGATTTTCGCACTTGAAATTGCTGTGAAATTAGGCAATGATGTAGATATGCCACGAAATCTAGCAAAAAGCGTAACTGTAGAATAAATTTAGTCAAATTTAATAGCAAATTTGACTAAATTTAATCAAATTTGACTAAATTTAATTAAATTTGGAGTAATAAATGGGATTTTTTATAGCTTGTATCGCATTGATACCGATAATTTTAGTTTTAATACTTTTAAAGATTCTTTCACGCAAAAGACCAGTTACACTTGGATTTATGGAAAGCATTAGTTTGTCTTTGCTTGTGATAGGTTTTGCATTTGTGGTGATTTTTGTATCAGCTATGCTATTATACTGCTTGGTGTGGTAAATTTACTGCTTCAAATTTGCTTTTTGAAATTTAAGTTCATAATTCAAAATTTATCAAATATTATATTTGTTTGATAATTTAGGTTTGAAAAATTTGTTTGAATAAATTTAAAAACTAGCGTAAATTTGTGTAAATTTAGTGTTTTGATAAATGATTTGAAAGTAACTCGGCTAAATTTAACCGAGTTACTTTGTAATTATTTCTTTTCAGCAGAAGCTGAAGTTGATTTTGGAGCTGGTTTTGGAGCCGGAGTAGCTTTTGGAGCTGGTTTTGGTGCTACTGGCTCTGGTTTTTTAGCTGGTTCTGACTTTTTTTCTTCTTTTTTTG
>JAGAZK010000212.1 GCA_017940085.1 Campylobacter sp. | reverse complement strand
TCCCCATCTCATATCTATGACATCTTCTGAGCACAGCATATCTCCGGGCATACAACTCCCACCACCTAAATTTGCTGTGGTGGCGTTAGTTTTAAAATTTGAATAATATCCTGGAATATCATATATGCCTTTTGACTTGCCCAAATCAAAGCCTAAATTTATTTGATTTTTGAAATATTCTAAGCCAAATTCATTAGAACTCATATCAAAAGCAAAATTTATATCTTTTTGCTCTTGATCTATATCCCCATATCCACCAAGTGCTGATTGAGAGAGCATAGATGTGCCATTTCTGTCTCTATAAATACCCCAATTATAAGTCGGCGAATAAAAATAAGTTACAAAATATTGAGTGTCTGATTTTTTGGAGCTTTCAAACTGCTTATAAGATAAATTTGAGTGAAATTTAGCAAAATTTGTTTGGTATTCTATATCCAAACCACCCAAAAGAGAATCACTCCTAAGCTCATGACGACCATCTTTGGAATTAGAATTATAATGAGACGAATAAGCAGGAGAATAAATGATTTGCGGTCTAAAAATCAAATCATCGCTTGCGTGCCAAATACCTTTGAGTAAATAATTATCGCTTCGTCTTTTCATTTCGTAAGTTTTATTTTGGGCGTCATCAACATAACTTGAATTAAATCCATAAACCGGAATAGAAGACCTTGTTTGAGAGCCCTCAAAAAGCAACCCAAAATCATCGCTCAAATAGCCTTCCATTATTAATTTGTATTTCCATTTATCAAATTTACTTTGATAGTCATCATATTGGTTGGAATAAAACCTAAATTCTTGAGATTTGTCTATATGAAACTGAGTCCAAGCATCTTGGGTATGAGATACGCCGATTTTGCCGTGAAATTCTTTGCTTGGATCTTTGATTTTGGCATCAATTACACCGCCTTGAAATCCACCATATTTAGCAGAAATCATACTATCATACACGCTTACTTCTTCGAGCAAATCAGGATCGATATTTACACCTTGCGAATTTGAAGCGACATCGGGAAACATGGCATTTGGATTGTATCCGCCTCTGGAGTGATGAGAAGCAGCTGGATTAATGTCGTTGTTCATATTTATTCCACCGAGCATAAAATTATTTTGATGAAAAGGTGCTCCGTGAATTGAGATTGAATCAGATTCTATCTCGCCACCATTTAAGCTAGTGCGTGAATTTTTGCTAAATTGAACGCTAGGATTTGTTCTAAGTAACCCACCAAGACCGCCGTTTTGTGATGGCATACTTTCTATGTGGTCTTTGCCAATCGTGCTAGATCCGCCAAATTTGCCATTTTGAGAAAATGCTTTGGTAGCATTTGCTTCTATACTTACTTCACCGATACTTTCTGTTCGGGCTAAATTTGGCTCTGCTTGATTTTCTACTACTTCTTCAATTTCAACTGAGTTTAAATTTGATACAAAAATGCCTACACTTAAAGCCAAAAGTGCCTTTTTGCCACACATAATTTTCCTTTTTTAAAAAATGATAATGCGTATCATACAAAAATTTAAATAAATTTGCGATTAATTTTCAAAATTATTTACCAAACTTTGAAATTTTTTGTTTTTTGAATATAATTACAAACCAAAAACGGAGTTTAAGTTTGATAGTTCTTGGCAGAAAACACAAATTTAATCAAGACGAACTAGATAAAATCAACAAAAAATTTAAATCAATCCATATCGTCAAATACACAGACAGAGATCAAAGCGAAGTTTTGGGTGAAATACAAGAGATTATTAAGCAAGATCGTTTTGATATGCTTGTTTTAAATACAAAAGCCACAATCGGCGATGAAATTATCAAATTTATTACAAAAATGCAGTTTAGTGGCAAAAAATTTAAAATCATCACAATAGAAGATTTTATGGAAAAATATCTCCAAAAATG
>JAGAZK010000211.1 GCA_017940085.1 Campylobacter sp. | reverse complement strand
TTGTCTTGGTTTGTTTCTATTTGGAAATCTTTTATCATAAGGTCTTGACGATAATGTTTCAAACTGACCTGAAGTATATGCTCCAGCTATAGAGCCATCTCCATTATATGCTGTGATATTAAGATCTAGATTTGCATATACTAAATTTTGTCTTTTTCTTTTGTTATTAGTTGAACCATTTGCATCCAAAAAAGAAACATCACTACCATCTGTAAGATCATCATAATATGTCATATTTGGAAAATAATCACTATTTGTGTGAGATACTCTTATACTAGTTGGGCTAAATATATACCAAAAATCCCCACTACTTTCTGCAGAATTAGATGTATCAAAATCATTTTTTCCAAAACCATAAACATTATTAAATCTATTATAGTTTCTTTGGAATATTGTTCTTGCGGCTTTAGCGACACTTTGTGGTTTAGGGATAAGCACGGTATCGCACCCTATAGGTCTAATCATCATATCATCTACCCCGTAACCGTATGTTTCCCAAAAAGTATTATTAAACTTACCTGCCAAACAATCACCGCTCACACTATTATCTATAATCTGCACAAAAGTATGACCTGATTTGTCGTATTTAAAATAATCTTTACCAGGAGTTCTTATGTATCCGACACCATTTTCAAACACAGCTTCAACCCCTACATTTGTATTGCCAAGATTGTGTTTTATTCCATTTATCACAATATTATTTGAAGCATTAACTATCGTAGCTGGGATTGTTTTGGTGTATGTATCTACGATCTTGCCGTTTATATCGACTGCCACAAGGTTGTGTTCTAATGGCAAAGGATTAGTCTTTTGATAGCCTGTGTTAGAAGATTTGTTGATTTTGTATTCTAGCCCTGAAATAGGATAAATGTTCGTATTAAAACAATCCTTACCGCCTTCGCAATCTACTCTATATGCGTTTGTAGATTTAGCATTTGGGAAAGTTCTGTCTTTGTCGGCTAATACAATTCTATCAGGTCTAGCGGTAAATACGGCTTTTTCTGTTACTTTTTTGTTTCCGTTCATATAAGTAACGCTAATCTCCATATTTTCATAATTTATACCTGGTGCATTTTTAACCCTAAAATCAAACAAAGAATATGACATATGTGAGTGAAATCCACCGTCATCATCGATACCTACTCTCATCTCGCCAAAAGAATTGCTACAACCTTTTAGGATATTTTGGTATTTCTCATGCACTTCATTATACAGTGCATTTAATTCTGGGTTGGATCCGGAACCAGCTACATCAGAGCTTGGATCGTCTAAATCTCTACCATGTAGTGCTTTCATAATATATCTTGTCTTATTGCTGACATTAAAAGTCCCAACTCCATCAAATTCATCACCGGTCGTAATCCACTCTGCTTTGCATTTTCCAGTATATAGATTAGCCATAATATGTGGGTGGAATATCCAGCCAATTTTGCTAGCCCAAGGAGCGTCTTTGCCATTGCCGTCTTTGAGTGTGATAGAGATGATTTCTCTTTGATCTGTGCTAAGAGTATTTTTAGTAGAACCTTGTGCTGACCAAGCAACAGATAAATTACCTGCTAATTTGCCACCCATTATATAACCAAAACTTCTTTTTTCTATAATTCTAGGACTAAAATTAAATGTTGAATTATGCTCTATTGCAGGTGTAGGTGGCGGAGTGTTTGGTTTTTGTGGAACAAAACAAGCTTGTTCGGAATATTCTAATTTCCAAGGAAATGCCGTAAGACCATCAGCGTTATTACCTACTACATCATAAATAAGAGCAAAATCTTGTGAAATTTGAGATTTGTTTAAAGTGATAGTAAATTTAGCCGAATCAGTTCTATTTGTGATAGTATAAAAATTACCTGATTTGATTTGGTGATTGCAAGCATATTGTTGAGTAGTAGGCTCTAAAGATGCTCTAATATCCACGCCTTTAACTATATTTATATCTTGCAAACAAATAAAAAGCGGATTGCCTCTTTGTTGTAGAGATTTTCCATTATACAAATATAGTGGCAAAAATGATACATTTAGCTTACATTCACTAGAACCGCTATCACTACAATAGCTTTGAATATTGTCAAATTTAAGATTTATAGCCATCCTTTTGTTTGTTTCCATATTGCCAGCAGCAAATGCCAAATCAAGAGATTTCGAAGAACTAAACTGAGCTGATTTACCACCGAGCGAATTTAAATCAAATGTATAAGTAGCTGGATCAAATTTCATCGGACTCATTGAATTTGGTCTAGCCAATAAAGTGCCATCCGCATTGTTTCCATTGCCTGTATAATAGCTAATTTCATTGCCATCAACACTAAAACTCAAAAAAGGTGCAACCGTAGTTTCATTTAAAACTTGCTCTGCACTTAAAGCTTGGCAAGCACTAGGTTTATACGAAAGCTTACATCGTGATTGTTGAAATGACATTCTATAGCCACCAATAGCATACTTAACTCCATCATTACAAGTAGCAGCGTATGTCGCACTCGTGGATAAAACAGCTACCGAACAGACCGCTACAAAAAACCGACTTTTGAAATTTTGAGAAAAATTCATTATTTCTCCTTTGAAAATTTAAATCTCCGATATACTAAAACATTTTTTATTAAAATTTGATTAATTTTCTAATAAATTTTTATTATATATTTGAAAATCGGCAAATTTGGATTAAATTTTTATTAAAATTTGGGTGTTAAATCAAAATTTGACTAAATTTGAGATAAATTATGTATAATTTCAAAAATAAACACGAGGTCTAAATGCCAAAAAAAGATGAAATTTTAGCGTATCTCAAAGAATTGAAACCAAAACTAGAAAAAAACGGTATTACAAAAATCGGACTTTTTGGAAGCTACGCCAAAGACACGGCAAATGCTTTTTCGGACATTGATATAGTCATAGAAAGCAATGCTAAAATAATGGTCAAAAAGCTAGGAAGTCCATTTTCTGCGATTTGTTTTATAGATGAAATCAAACAAAAAATAGCCAAAAAATTTAAACGAAGTGTTGATTTGTGCGATACTACTTCAATGCCATTGGACAAAAAAAATCAACTCACGCAAGGAGCGATTTATGCTTGAAAAAACTAGCGTTGAAAGATTGAAAAAAATTTCGCAAAAAATAGATGCTATTTTTAAAAATTGCGAAGGTGGCATAAGCAAAGCTCTAAAAGATGAAGATACGCTTCAAGGTGCAATTATGATGAAATTTGTCAATATTGATGAGCTTATCAAAGGAATACAAAAAAGCAATGATTTAGAAGCTCTGTCGATATTTGACAAAGATGAAATCGGAGCATTTAATAAAACAAGAAATATAGCTTCTCATGAATATGAAGAAATTGATTTTGAATTGATACAAATGGCTATTGAAAAATCTCTGCCACATTTAAAATCAAAAATAGACAATGCCATAAAATCGTATTATAAAAAATCAAAAAAACGCTAAATTTAGGTAAATTTGCCAAAATTAATGCCAAATTAAATAGTGCAAATTTTAAGCCAATAATTTACTATCAAACCCAAATCAAAATGTATCAAAATAGCAAAATTTAAACAAAAATATTTAAATAAGCTTGATTATTTTACTAAATCATAACTTGGGTCAAGTATATTGGCTACTATTTGGTGAATTTCAAAAAGTGTTTTGTCGTCAATTTCACCTATTTTACGCTTAAAGCGTTCTAGCGAAAAAGATTTTAATTGGAAGCAATTCACACAAGACGGATTATCAAGCCCAAATTTAGCATAATTTTTTAGTTTTAGATAAAACATTGATTGCTTAAATTTGTCTTGCCATGAAGTTATCGGCACGACTATTTTTATACTAAAATTTTCGCCCAAATCGTTATTTATAACCACGGCTGGACGAGTTTTTGCGATTTCTGAACCAATTTGCGAATCAAATTCTACCAACCAAATGTCTTTTTGATAAATTTCAATATTCTTCATAATATGTATTGTCTCCGGAATTGGCTAATTCGATTTCTTCTTGTATCCAATGTGGATTTTGCATAATAGCTTTATAGCTATTTCTCCACTTTTCTATGCGTTTTTGTTTTTTGTAGTTTTTGACTGCTTCGCTTATGAGTGCTGAAACTGATTTGAAGCCATATTGTTTTTTGAGCTCATTTATCGCAAATTTATTCATCTTTATGCTCTATGACTGAGACTGGACTTGAGAAATTTTCTACTTCGGGATCTGAGAAATGAGATGTTTCTTTGTTGAACATAAATTTAAGCTGACCTGTGGGACCATTGCGGTTTTTGCCGATAATGATTTCTGCTTCTTCGATAGTCTTAGCTACAAATGCTTCAGGTGGTTTAACTCCGTCTGCTTTGGCTTTGGCGATAGCTTCTTTGCTTTCCATTTCTTTATAAAAATCACTCCTATAAACAAACAAAATCAAATCCGCATCTTGCTCGATCGCTCCACTTTCTCTAAGATCGCTTAGCATTGGGCGATGATTGGAGCGAGATTCTACGCCCCTGTTTAGCTGAGCTAAGACGATGATTGGGATATTTAGCTCTCTTGCGAGTAATTTTAGACCGCGTGAGATTTCGGCGATTTGGAGATGTCGTTCTTTGTAATTGGCTGAGACATCCATAAGTCCGATATAATCAATCACACAAAGCTGAATTTCGGGGTGAGAGTGCTTGAGTTTTTGCATTTGGGAGCGGACTTGGTGCAGACTAATACCACGATTATCATACACAAAAAACTTCTTTTGCTTCATAACATCACAAGCATCGCTTAGTCTTGATAATTGGTCATCATTTAGCGAAGCCGACATAATGTCTTGGAGTTTGAGCGAAGTAATAGAGCTAAGTAGCCTAAACATAAGCTGTTTGGCGTCCATTTCAAGCGAGAAAAATACCACACCATTGTTTTGTTTGAATAATATTCTCTCGACTAAATTTAATGCAAATGTAGTTTTTCCCATACCTGATCTTGCGGCAATCACGATCAAATCGCCACCTTTGAAGCCTTTGGTTTTTTTGTTTAGCTCACTATATCCAGTATCAAGCCCGATAAGTCCGTCTCCACGCTCTAAGATCTTAGAATATTCTTCCAAAGTCTCTGAAATAATCACGCTAGAGTCTTTGATGACACCAGTATTGGCATTGTCAATAAGATCGTAAATTTGGGCATTAATATCATCTACTATGTCAAATACGGGCTTATTTTCTTGGATTTTGCTTGGTATAAAAGTCGCTGAAATCTTATTTAAAGCTCGTCTGATTGATAGATCTTTGATCTCTTTGGCGTATTTGATTATGTCTGTGATAGGATTGGTCTCAAATATAGAATTAAACACGCTTTCATTGAAATTATCACCCAAATGCTTCTTGACAAAAGCTAAATCGATTGGGTCGTTGTTTAGACTGCATTTTCGCATAGCTTCGTAAATATCAGCGTGTCCGGGCATATAAAAATCATTTGGGGACAAAATATCATAAACTTCGCTAAAAGCTTGATTATCATACAAAATAGAGCTTAACAATGCTCTCTCAATGTTTTCATCAAATAAATTCATATCTGCGATATTCATATTTTTCCTTTTTTACACTTTTGGCAAATTAATTAAATTTGGTGTAAATTTGATCAAATTTGATACTAAATTGAGCTAGAATTTAATCAAATTTAAACTAAATTTCAAAGCAAATTTAATTAAATTTAACTAGTTTTATCTCAAAAATTTAATCCAAATTTGAATAAATTTGGATTAAATTTAATCAAATTTGACAAGTTTTAATCATGTAAATTTGCAAAAACTTTAAATTTGTCTTGATTAAATTTTTCTTTGTCAAATTTAGCACTTTTCATAACGCCTAACTTCATCTTCAACTTCACTTAAAAATCTATCCACCAACTCGCTCTCTTTTAGCTTTGCTACTATTTCGCCATGTCTTATGACTAGACCATTTCCCTTGCCAAAGGCGATAGCGACATCTGCACCTTTGGCTTCGCCAAGCGCATTTACCACGCAGCCCATGACTGAGATGTTTAAAGGTGCTTTTATGTGTCTTGTTCGCTCTTCTACGATTTTAATCGCACTTACTAAATCGCTTTGCAAACGCCCACAAGTAGGACATGAGATGATATTTATGCCGCTTTTTTGCACGCCAGAGTCTTGTAAAATCGCCTTTGCGACCTTGATTTCTTCTTCAAGTTCGCCTGTGATTGAAACTCTCATCGTATCGCCGATACCTTCTAATAAAAGCGTTCCAAGCGCGATTGCGCTTTTTATCGTCGCGTGGAAGGTCGTCCCGGCTTCGGTAACGCCTAAGTGAAACGGATACTCGCAAAGCGGACGAAGTGTGCGGTAGGCTTCTACGGTGCGGGGCACATCGGAGCTTTTTAGCGAAATCGCAATGTCGGTGAAATCAAAGTCTTCGAGCAATTTGAAATTATAAAGCGCACTTTGAATCATGCCTTGCGGAGTTCTGCCAAATTTGGCTTCAAACTGCTCTTCGAGTGAGCCTGAATTTACCCCTATGCGAATCGGCAAATTTCGCTCTTTACACGCTTTTACCACTTCTTTTATACGCTCGCTTCCGCCGATATTGCCCGGATTTATGCGAATCGCATCGACAAAAGGGGCGACTTCAAGTGCCAAGCGATAGTTAAAATGAATATCCGCAACTACCGGCAAGGGCGAATTTTTTTTGATTTCACATAGTGCTTTTGCGTCGTCGTGATCCAGCACAGCACATCGCACCAAATCAGCCCCCGCGAAATAAAGGCGATTTATTTGCGCGAGTGTGCCATTTATATCTTTTGTCTTCGAAAATGTCATCGACTGCACCGAAATCGGCGCGTCCCCACCGATAGCGAGGGAGCCCACTTTTATCTGTTTTGTTTTGTATCTCATTTGTAAATTTGCCTTAAAAATTTAGTGTGAGAGATTTTATCTAAAAGCTATTTAAAATTTGCTATAATGCCGTAAATATACGATAAAAAGGATACAAAATGCAAATCACACTTCAAATCCAAAACGGCAACCAAAACATTTTCAACGCCCTAAAAGCATTTTTAAAAACCCACTCTGAGCTAGATTTTGACATACGAAAAGACACTAAAAAAACACCAAATGGATTTACGAAAAAATTTGAAAACGAAATTTTAAAAGAAAGCAATGAAGCCATAAAAGCCTACAAAAACGGCAAAATCAAAGCTTATTCTAGTGCAAAAGAAATGCACAAGGATATTCTTAATGGCTAAATATAAGATTATTTACTCAAAAAGCTATAAAAAAGATATTAAAAAGCTAAATAAACAAATGCTTAGTGAAGTTGAAGTTGTGCTTGATATTTTAG
>JAGAZK010000210.1 GCA_017940085.1 Campylobacter sp. | reverse complement strand
ATCAATCCGTATTTTATTATTTGAAACAGAACCTGAAGTAGAAAATGCACCATAAATAGCATCAACATTAGAGTTTATTAATATTATATTATTATTTGTAGCTGGGTCTGTGTAAGAATATCCGCCATATATACTATTATGAAATGGGTAAAACCGAGCAAAACCATTTATCAATATTGTGTTGTTTGAATGATTTATTAATTCTGTTCCATCAAATTTTCCACTAATATTTTGCGAAGTTGATCCATTATAAGAATAAAAAGCTTCACCAACCTTGCCTTCGCCATGAATAACATAAATATCCCCACAAAAAACTAAATTTGGTATCATAATCGCAATTATTAATAGCAGTGCTATGCTTGTGTTTTTGTGAGATTTTAAACTATATTTAAGCTTATACCCCCCCCCTTATAGCAACGATTTGCGACCAACATAACCACCCCCTTATTTGTGGAATTTATAAAATTCGCTTGTATTTTACTAAATCTTATATAAAATAACACTAAACAGCTTAAATGATAAAAACAGTTATAACAGTATGGAAATTTACTAAAATTAATGCGAATTTGCCATTATTTCAGCTCTAGAAAGCAAATTTGCTGCATTTTTATCTAAAAAAATCTTAGCAAATTCTCGCCCTGCATTTTGATAATGCGATTTTTGGTAAATTTTAACTTCTTTTAGAAATTCGCTTCCATCAGGAAGTCCTAAAATCCCGCTAACTTCGATTTTATCACCTTTTAACTCAGCTCTAATACCAATTGGTGCCTGACAGCCACCATTTAGCGTATCTACAAAATCTCGCTCAACTCTTGTTTCTATCACGCTTTTTTCGTCATTTAAAAAATCAATTGCTTTTAAAATCGCTTCATCATCACTTCTAGCTTCAATCCCCAAAGCTCCTTGTCCCATAGCACAAATCGTATCAAGCGGATCTGTGAAATTGACAAGCTTATCAAGTCCAAGTCTATCAATTCCAGCTTGAGCTAAAATAATAGCGTCAAATTCGCCGTTTTTTAGCTTGTTGATGCGTGAATTTACATTTCCGCGAAGTGAGATTAAATTTAAATCTGGTCTTTTCATAAGAAGTTGCATTTGACGGCGAAGTGAAGTTGTGCCGACTTTGGCATTTTGTGGTAAATCGCTAAATTTAGCATATTTCATACTAAGCATTGTATCGTTTGTATCGGCTCTAGAGCAAACTGCAGCGAGTTTGAGACCTGCTTCAAATTTAGTCGGGACATCTTTTAGGCTATGAACTGCAATATCAGCTCTATTTTCAAGCATAGCATTTTCAAGTTCTTTTGTAAAAAGCCCCTTACCACCGATTTTAGCTAGTGGAGTATCTAAAATAACATCACCTTTTGTTTTCATCACTATAATTTCTACTTCGTGACCATTTTGTTCAAGTAAATTTTTGATATGATTTGTTTGCCACAAAGCCAATTCGCTACCACGACTAGCAATTCTTATTTTCATGATCTCTCCTCAATAATCTCTACATCAATAATTTCTGCATCTTCATAATACGAGTGATATTTTTTTTGTTTTTTCTTTGGTATTAAATTTAAAAAGCTCAGCAATCGAAATAACAAAGCTATAACAAAAATAAAAACTCCAATTAAATCGCTTAAAATACCTGGCCAACACAAACAAAATCCAGCCACAGCCATACCAGCTCTACTAAAAGCATAGCGGAAAATATTAAGATTGTGTTGAAACAAAAAATCTCTCATTCCAAAAACATAAATCACGCTAACGCCGATTAATGCACTAATAAAAATTTCTCCAAAAAAATGCAACAATCCAAAATAATCAACATAAAGCCAAATGCAATAAAGCTCAACCCAAAAAAGCAAAAAAAGCAACGCTCTCATATTAGCTCTTTTAGTTTGTCAAAAATCTTATCTTTTTTGACTTTGATTTTTGATAAATCAGCTCTTTTGATAAGCTCAACTTCGCCTTGTTCTAGACTTTTGCCAATCAATACACCAAAAGGCACACCAATTAGCTCAAAATCAGCCATTTTAGAGCCAAATCTTTCGTTTCTATCATCGACCAAAACTTCAATCCCTAAATTTTCTAAATCTTGTTCTAGTTTGGTAGCTATTTGCATTTGAGATTCATCTTTTATATTTGAGATGATAATATGCACAGCAAATGGAGAGCATTCTTTATTCCAAATACAACCTTTTTCATCGTGATTTGCTTCTACCATAACTGCAAGCAATCTACTCACCCCAATCCCATAACACCCCATAAAAAACGGCACAGCTTTGCCATTTTCGTCTAAAAATGTGGCGTTCATAGCTTGTGAGTATTTTTGACCGAGTTGAAAAATATGCCCTACTTCAATGCCCTTGCTCAAACTCAAAATTCCACCATCAATTGCCTTATCTCCAGCTTTTACAGCCACTAAATCCTTAAATCTATCGTTTTTAAAATTAACAACTTTAAAGCCTATTATGTGATAGTCTTTTTCGTTTGCTCCGCATATCATCTCGCTATTATTTTCAAGCTCTTTATCTATATAAAAATCCACATTTTCAGGCAGTCCCACAGGCCCACAAAATCCAGCAACAAGCCCAGCGTTTTGCACCTCATCGATGCTTGCATCTTCAAGCTCTAATGCCCCACAAGCATTTTTTGCTTTGGCTTCTTGAAGTTCATCATCTCCTCTGATAAAAAACACAATAATCTTGCTCTCATCTTCAAAAATCGCTTTTTTGATAATAGCTTTGAT
>JAGAZK010000209.1 GCA_017940085.1 Campylobacter sp. | reverse complement strand
ATAAATGTAGGAATTCTATTTATTACACCTGTCGTAAAATCTATCATAACGCCCATCATCCAAGGCATTAAAAATATCAAAATCACAACAACTATAATGATTTTTGGCACAAAACTAAGTGTCATTTCGTTGATTTGTGTGGTAGCTTGAAAAATACTTATCAAAAGCCCAGCAACCAAGCCACCAAGCAACATTGGCAAAGCTATCATCAAAGCTGTCCTAAAAGTATCAACTCCAAGTCCTATCAAATCACCTTGCATTATGTCATCCTAAAGTCTAAATATTCTTGCGGCACGAAATTTGGCTCAGCATAAATTTGATTACTAAAAAATCCATTTTTATACCCAAGCTCAAATAGCTTATTTACCGCTTTTATTTGTGTTTCATTCATTGAGATTGAGCTCTCATTCGCATATAAATTTAAATAAATTTTGAGTTTATCATCATCAACACGCACTAAATTTCGCTCAATTAACATTTTTGAGAGAATTTGCTTGTGATTATTTGCGATTAGGACTGCTTTTGTGAGTATTTTTTCGCACTCAATCGCATCGCTTAGTGGAATACTTCTGCGGATCGCCATTCCACCAAGTGGGAGCGGTAAATTTTGCCCATTTAATTCGCTCCAAATATCCCAAATTTCTCTCTCCACGCAAAGTGTAGGCGAAAAATCCAAAATGCTCTCATGTATCAAAACTCCAGCATCAACTTCGCCACTCAAAACTGCATTTTCAATATCTAAAAAATTTTTATAAATTATTCTTGCTTTTGGGTAAGCGATACGAAAAATCAAGGCATTTGTGGTATTTGCACCACTCAAAGCTACTTTAAAATTTGGTTTTAAATTTGTGCCTTTTTTTTTGATAAGTTTTGGTCCATAACCTTCCCCAAAACTCACAGCAGTTCTTAATAAAGCATAATCTTCATATATCAAAGGATACAGCCCAAAACTAATCGCACTAACATCAAATCTGCCACTAAGTGCAAATTCATTTAGTGTTTGAATATCAAGTGCTGTATTTGAAAAACTAAGATTTGAGCTATTAACCCAGCCAAATTTGATAGCCATATACATAAAAATATCATCTGCATCTGGCGAGTGAGCGACACAAATATTTTTCAAATTTGACCTTTTTATTTTTGCTTAGTTTAGTAGAATTTTACTTAATTTTTAATAGTTTTAAGGTAAAATTATGCGAAATCTTAATCAAGGACAAATATGGACGACAATAAGAAAAAAAGCCTAGATCTTGCTCTCAAACAAATCGACAAACAATTTGGCAAAGGCACAATTTTGCGTATGGGCGATAGACAAATTGAGCCAATAGAATCCATACCAACTGGATCAATCGGACTTGATATTGCACTTGGCGTTGGTGGTATCCCAAAAGGTAGGATTATAGAGGTTTATGGACCTGAGAGTTCTGGTAAAACTACTCTAACTTTGCATTTGATAGCTGAATGCCAAAAAAGTGGCGGAGTTTGTGCATTTGTAGATGCAGAACACGCCCTAGATCCAGTTTATGCCAAAAATCTTGGTGTAGATACAGATAATCTTTATATTTCTCAGCCTGATTTTGGCGAACAAGCTTTAGATGTGGTCGAAACTCTAGCAAGATCTGGTGCTATTGATTTGATTGTAATTGATAGCGTAGCAGCCCTAACTCCAAAAAGTGAAATTGACGGCGATATGGGAGATCAACATGTCGGACTTCAAGCAAGACTTATGAGTCAAGCACTTCGCAAACTTACAGGAATTGTTCATAAAATGAACACAACGATTGTTTTCATCAATCAAATTCGTATGAAAATCGGTATGACAGGATATGGCACACCAGAAACTACAACTGGCGGAAATGCGCTTAAATTTTATTCTTCTGTGAGATTAGATGTCAGACGAATTGCTACTTTAAAGCAAAGCGAAGAGCCAATTGGCAATAGAGTAAAAGTCAAAGTCGTCAAAAACAAAGTTGCTCCACCATTTAAACAAGCTGAATTTGATGTAATGTTTGGCGAAGGCATAAGTAAAGAGGGCGAAATTGTTGATTATGGCGTGAAATTAGATGTAATTGACAAAAGCGGTGCTTGGTTTAGCTATGGAAGTAAAAAATTAGCTCAAGGTAGGGAAAATACAAAAGCACTTCTTAAAGAAGATAAAAAATTATCAGATGAAATTACAGCCAAAATCAGAGAGCAAATGGGAGACGGAAATATACTAATGAGCAATGGCTCTGATGAAGATTTAGGAGAATAACAATGCCAAAAATTCAAAGCGTTAGTGCGATAGAAGTTTTAGATAGTCGTGGAAATCCAACCGTAAAAGCTAGTGTCGTTTTGTGTGATGGCACAAAGGCTTCAGCAATTGTCCCAAGTGGTGCTAGCACAGGCAAAAAAGAAGCCTTAGAATTAAGAGACAATGACCCTAAAAGATACGGCAAAAAAGGCGTTTTAAAAGCAGTTGAAAATGTAAATACAATTCTTGCTGAAGTAGTTTGTGGAATGGACGCATTTAATCAAAGTGCAATTGATTTAGCTATGCTAAAAGCAGATGGGACAAATAATTATTCAAAATTAGGTGCTAATGCAGTTCTTGGCGTATCAATGGCAGTAGCAAGAGCAGCTTCAAAGAGCTTAAATGTCCCATTATATCGCTATTTGGGCGGTGCAAACGGCAGTATTTTGCCAGTGCCTATGCTAAACATAATCAATGGCGGTGCTCATGCGAATAACAATGTAGATTTTCAAGAATATATGATTATGCCGTATGGATTTGATAAATTTAGTGATGCCCTAAGGGCTTCGGCTGAAATTTATCAAACTCTTAAAAAAATCCTAAATGCTTCTGGACACAGTACGGCTGTAGGTGATGAGGGCGGTTTCGCACCAAATTTAAAAGACAATGAAGAGCCACTAAAAGTCATTATGAAAGCTATTAAAGAAGCAGGTTATAAAGCAGGAAGCCAAATCAAACTAGCTTTAGATGTCGCTTCAAGCGAACTTTATGACGGCAAAAAATATAAACTCGGCAATAAAAGCTATTCAAGCGAAGAAATGATTGAAATTTATGCAAATTTATGCGAAAAATACCCGATTTGTTCTATTGAAGATGGATTAAGCGAAGATGATTGGGACGGCTGGAAAAAACTTACTAAAAAGCTTGGTTCAAAAATCCAGCTTGTGGGCGATGATTTGTTTGTAACAAATGAGAAAATTTTGCTTGAAGGTATCCAAAAAGGCGTGGCAAATGCAGTTTTAATCAAACCAAATCAAATTGGCTCAGTAACTCAAACTATGCAAACCGTGCGACTAGCACAAAGAAATGGTTATCGTTGTATTATGAGCCATAGAAGTGGCGAGAGCGAAGATAGTTTTATAGCTGATTTTGCAGTAGCTTTAAATACTGGCGAAATTAAAACCGGCTCAACTTCAAGATCTGAGCGAATGGCTAAATACAATCGTTTGCTAGAAATCGAAGCTGATGGTTGTGAATATTTGGGTGAGAAAATTTGAACGAAATTTTAGAAGAAGCATTTGGAGAGAAAAAAAAGAAAAAATTTAATATTTTTTCTTTTTATCCAATTGCTGTTTTGTTGGTGGTGATTTTGGGGATTTATATAGGAAATATGGTTTTTGGGCCAAGAGGACTTCTTATAATGTTTGATTTAGAAAATCAAAGAAGCGACCTTAAAAACATAGTATCAAGACTCCAAAATCAAAATGCCGCCTTACAAAAAGAATATTTTGAATTAATTGGGCTTGATCCTGATAGCTATAAATAATGGAGTAAATTTGAGATATTTAGTATTGTTTTTGGTGTTTGTAACTCTAAGTTTGGCAAGAGAAAATCCGTTTATTCCAAGCGATATAAATAATTCAAATCTCACAAGCACAAATATAAATACAAACGCACCAAGTTTTGACCCAAAAAGCGTTCATTTTCCAAGCAATACTATGGAATTGCAAAAAGCTGTGTTTTTTTATAAAACCTTACAAGGCGAAATTAAACAACAAACAATAGATATAAACTCAAGCTTTGATCCAAAAAGTGAGCTTAGGATTGAAGTAATACCGCCGGGCTCAATGAGTTTGCAAGATGCTTTAGAGACTCTTAAAATCGTCCCAAAAGTCAATCAAACTATGGAAAACCCGATTAAAACATTTAAATTTGAAAACAATCTTTTAGTAGAGTTATACAATAAAAAATTTCAAATCATTACTCAAGACAAGCTCAAACAAAGCTATTTTATCGAGCAAGAAAACAAACTCGTATTTGATTTTGAAAAAAATAAAGCTGATTATGGGACAAAAACAATCTTTGCCGATGATAAACTAATCAAAAAAATCATTTTTGGCTCACACGGCTCATCTTATAGAATAGTTTTTGAGCTAAATAGAGCGAGCAAATACGAAGTCGTTAAGATAGAAAACGGAATAAAAGTAAATTTAAATTAATTAAATTTAGCAAACCAAATTTACTCCAAAACAAAAGCAAATTTATTTGTAAATTTGATTAAATTTGATTAAATTTAATCCCAAATTATGATAAATTTTTAGCAAAAACATTGCCTTTTAGGTATTTATCTACAAAAAGTATTGGGCTGAGCTTTTTAAATAGTGGTTTTTTTATTTTATTTCTTATAGATCTTTCGTCTTGAATATTTGAATCAGCTAAATCTACACCAAATAGATTTCTAAAATACACATTTTCTACGCTTTTTAAAATCATTTCATAATCATCAGCCAAGCTTAAAATGGATTTTTGGGCATTTAGGATATTAAGAGCTGATTTTTTATCTATGATATACGAAACCGCACCAGTTAGATTTTTTATACAAAGTGGTGAAAGATTTAGTGTGTGATTGTAAATTTTGCCCCAAATTTTTGGCGGTTTAAATTGTTCAAATCCACCAAGATGGAAAAAACTATTTTGTGGTAAATTTTGAGTTATTTCAAAAGCTTTTTTAATGCACTCATCATCTCCCAAACAATCATCTTCTAAAATCAAGCAATGCTCTGCCCCCCCCCATTTGCAAAAATTTCTCACAAGCTTTAATATGAGAAAGAGCACAACCCACTTCAGAAGGGGAAATTATATTTTTTGTGTGGTTAAAATAAGGAATTATTAGATCATAATATTCTTTGGCGTTTAAATTTTTGCCATTTATTGCATCAATTATTTCAAAATCATCATAGTTTTTAAATTGGTTTTTGAGATTTTGTCTTTTTTGAGTGTCTTTTGCTAAGGATATTACATATACAAGATATTTCATAGGCGAAATATTAGCTAAATTTTCTTAAATTTAGCATTTAAATTTGTATAAATTTATACAGCACCCATGCCATATAAAGCATAAAAATCCCAATCAAAAAATCAATAATCTTCCAAGCTTTTGGATTTGTGAAAAATCTTGATAGCAAAGTGCTTGCATATCCCAAAGCAAAAAACCAAATAAAAGAAGCCGTTATATTCCCAAACCAAAAATATGTTTTTTCGCTCACACTCAAAACAGCACCGATTGAGCCGATGATTACGACAGTATCTAAATAAACATGTGGATTTAGTAAGGTTATGGCTAGAGTTTGGAATATGGTTTTTTTGAGAGTTTTAGATTTGGCGTTTTTGATTTTGGCAATTCTTGAGCCTCTAAATACAGATATAAACGCACTCAAAGCATAAAACAACAAAAACAAAACTCCGCCAATCCCTATCCAAAATGCGAAATCTTTGTTTTTGCCAAAAATTTCTCCTACCCCAAATACTCCACAAGCCATCAATAAACAATCACACACAAAACAAGTCAAACAAACTGCAAAAATATGGTTTTTAGCAAGTCCTTGAGATAAAACAAAAATATTTTGAGCTCCAATTGCGATAATTAGCCCAAAAGATAAAATCATACCATTTAAAAAAATCTCAAACATCAAAATCTTTCAAATTTGAATAAATTTGGCCCAAAATATTAAATTTAGCAAGGCAAAACCACACTAAAAACTTTTGGTTCGTTTTGCAATGAAATTGAGCCATTGTGAGCATTGATAATCTCAATACTAAGAGCAAGTCCAAGTCCGTTGCCTTTGAGTTTGGTAGTTTTAAATGGCTCAAAAACAACGCTCGGATCAATCTTAACTCCAGTATCGCTGATATAAAAATTATGTTCATTTGCGACAATTTCGTGCTTGATAGTAACTTTGCCATTTTCGTTATCATCTTCTTCAATAGCATCAATCGCATTAAAAATAAAATTGCTAAAAACCATATCAAGCAAATCAAAATCTCCGCTCATTTCTCCACTAAATCCAGCAAATTCAAACTCAATTTCTTTGCTAAAAGCATAGTGATTTATGGCGTTTTGACAAGCATCTTTAAGCGAAATTAAGTCAAAATTTGTTTTATGCAAATGCACGCCTTTTGTAAAAAGCAAAGTAGCTTTTATAATTCTCTCCACTCTAAAAATTGCTTTTTGAATTTCTTCAATTAAAGGCTTGTTTTTAGGATCTGCTCTTTTTAATAAAGTTCCAGTTAGCAATGAAATTGAGCCAATTGGATTTCTAATCTCATGGCTCAAATGAGCCGCAACTGCTCCCATAGATACTAGCCTAGCTGATCTTTTTTCATCGCTAATATCTGTGGCTAAAATGATTTTATTTTCGCCATTTTGAGTGATTTTAACCGCATAAAATTTACCCCCAAGCTCGATTTCTTGATTGTTTTTGCTTAGATCTATTGAGTTTAAAATCGCTTCATTTTGGTTTGCAAGGGTATTTGTGAGCAAGATATTTGCATTTTTATCTACTACCCAGATCGCAGCACCCATACTTTCGATAATCTCATTTGTAAATTTACGCAAATTTTCATAGGATTTGTTGAGAATTTTGTATTCTTTTTCTACTTGATAAGTTTGGTCGATTAAATTTTTGAGCGTGTCTTGGAGATTTTGGGTCTCATTCATAATAATTCCTTAAAATCGCTTAATTCAAAAAGCAATATTTTATCATTTTTTAGTGCTGATAAATCCCAAGAAAATCCAGATCTTGAAAATAATGCATAAAAATCAGGCTCTATTGCGATTTTTTCGCATTTTTTCATAAGCAAATTTAAGACATCTTTGCAGACTTTTTTGGATTTGTATTTTACTTCGCCAACTATAATAAAACCGCCATAATCAATAAAAATATCAATTTCGCTATTTTTGTCCCAATAGCTTGTGATTTCGTTTTTTGGTAAATTTAATATATGAGCCAAAAAATCAATACAAGCTAATTCAAATGGCAATGAAAAATAATAATCTAGCTCGTTTGATATGATTTTTAGGACTTTTTGAAATTCGCCGTTTTGAAGCAAATATAAATTTGGCTCACAAAATCTAAACCAAAATCTTGTGAAGTTGTTGCAAAAATGGATTTTGTCTTGGATTTGGTAGCGACGAAGTTCTTTTTTGAGCTTTTTGTGTTTGTCTTTGGTGATTTTTTCTTCTTTTGATTTTTCGATTTTTATGATTTGGGTTTGTGTGAGTAAATTTATGATTTTTGGTGCTAGGTGGCGTGGGATTTGGCGAGTGATTGAAAATCTTTTCCTATCACTTCTGGCTAGTTTTTTTAGCACGGTTTTGCATTCTTTGTCGTATTGGGGGAAATTAAATTTATCTTTGTGGATTTTAAATTTAGTCAAAATTTCAGCATTTATTGCTTCAAAAATATCATTATATTTTTGCTTAAATTCAAGTCCATCAAAAACAAAATAAAACTCCAAAGCATTTTGCAAACTCAAATGCGAAAATCTGCTTAAATCCGTGATTTCTCCTTTGTGTAGAGTAAATTTAGATTAAATTTAATCATCAATAACCTTAAAATAACTAAGAGTTGTTTTGCCAAATTTTTTGCTTTTAAATTTAATAAAATCACCATTTGTTTGAGGTGGATCGTAGCTTGAAATATGCTCAATCACGACTAAATAAATTTTATTTTTATCTAAAATATCAAGCATTTGCCAAATTTGCTCATAAATATTAGTGAAATTTTCTCTTGTATTAAATGGCGGATCTATATATAAAATCACGCTTTTTTCGGCATTTTTGGAGATTAAATTTGGCGTGATTTGAAGTGAATTTCCAAACAAAGCCGTGATTTTATCGCTATTTAACAAAGCAAAATTATTTGAGAGTATTTTGTAAGCTGATTTGTCAATTTCTATAGCATAAGCATGATTTGCTCCGTTACTAAGAGCGGTCGCTGCCATAATCCCAGAGCCACCAAAAACTTCAATAAAATTTTTTGCTCTAAGCTCATCTCTAATCGTATCAAAAAACGAATCTTGCACGATTGATTTTGTGCTTCTTGTGGTTGAATTTGATGGAGAAATTAAGCTTTTGCCTTTAAAAATGCCACTTTGGATTTTGAGTTTATTTAGCATTTTTGATGATTTGGATTAGATCTTTTTTAAATTTGTTTAAAAGAGTATCAATTTGGGCTTCTAAATTTGGATTATTATCTGGATTTTGTATTAAATTTGCTAAATTTGAAATATTCATTGAGTTTGCTAAATTTGCTTCATTAATTGATGAAATTAAATCTTCTTTTGTAAAAGGCACTCTTAAATCTTTGCCTAAAATTAAAATTATTTTATCGGTTTTGTATTCGTAATCGCAAATAATCAAACTTGCTTCATCTTTTGGGTAAATTTGATCTTTTAAAAACAATTTCAAACTTTCTTTTAAGAGCAAACATTTGCATTCAATTGCGATTTTCATATTATTTCCTTTGCCAAATATTAGCACATTTGAAATAATTTTACACTAAAAGTATAAAATAAATTTTATCTTATCCGATATAAAAGCAGATTTCTCATAAAAGGATTTAAAATGGAAATTTTCAAAGTAGCATCTCAACAAATGCAAGACACCGTATCTATGAGTCAAGCCACACAAAGGGTGCAAAACAGGGAAGTTGAGCAAATACAAATACAACAAAATGTAGCTCAAGAAGACAAAATGCAAGTTACTAGCGAAGAGCTAGATAAGGCTATTGAAAAGCTAAATGAAAATATGGGTAGATTAGAGACCAATATTCGCTTTGGTTATAATGACAAGATTAATGCTATGTTTGTAAATGTGATGAGAAAAGACAATGGCGAAATAATTAGAAAAATCCCTAGCGAACATGTTATAAAATTGGCTGAAAATTTCAGGGAAATTGTCGGCACTTTATTTGATGCGAAGGAGTAAGTTATGGCAACTACTACTACAAACGCTACAAGTGCTACTACAACTGCAAGTAGAAGTTTAGCACAACTCGGACTTGGTGAGACAAGCGGACTTATCAAACAAGATGTTCTTGATAAATTAAAAGCTGCTGATGAATATATGCAACTTACGCCTTTTGAAAATAGGCTTGCTAGAAATACAGAAAAACAATCTGGCTTAACAAGCTTGATTACTTATGTAAGTGCATTTAAGGCAAATGTTGTTGCACTAAACGATCAAACTATTTATTCAACAAAAGGAACTCAAGAAAATGGCTCAAAGAGCGTAACTATAACTTCTATGGATAGCTCAGCCAAACTCCAAAATATGGCTTTTCATGTAAATAATCTAGCCACTCAAGATTCTTATCAATCAAAAGGCTTTGATAGTGATGGAGAGCTTGTTTATGCGGATTTGGCAGATGGAGAAGTGTTTGAGTTTGATTTGAAAATAGGTATTAGTTCGTTTAAATTATCGGTTGATAATACTACTACTTTGAAAGATTTATCCAAACAAATAGATGCTATGACAAATGGAATGGTAAATTCAAAAATATTAGATGTCGGTGGCAATGAAAATCCATTTAGATTATTTATTCAGTCTGAAAATACAGGCAAAGATAATGAAATATCTTTTAGTGCTGCAAATATTGCCGATGACGGCAGTGCAACTCCAAATTTAGAAAAATTGCTTTCAAATTTAGGCTTTAGTTTGGATAGAGATCAAAATACTGGAGATCTTATCACAAATCCTGATGGAAGTGTGAGAATCGGTGCTAGTGATCCAAACAATGCAAATGCAGGTTCAAGAATACAAGAAGCTCAGGACGCTAGATTTACATACAACGGCATAAGTATAACAAGAAGCTCAAATGAAGTCAATGATCTAATAGAAGGCGTTACTTTCCAATTAAACAAAGTAGATGAAGATAATGATTGGTCTTCTATTACTATTGTCAATGACACAAACGATATTTCATCTATCATGAGCACATTTGTTAGTTCTTATAATAGTTTGGTTAGTGCTTTGGATACTTTGACTTATTTTGATACCACTACTGGTGAGACTGGTCCTTTAATGGGCGTAAATGAAGTCAAAACTATGGTTTCACAAATGAAAAAAGTGCTAACTGGCTTAGATGATAATAATAAATCTCTTTTGGATTTTGGTCTTTCTTTTACAGAAGAGGGATATTTGAGCCTAAATAATGCTTCTTTGCAAATGGCTTTGTCTTCTGATTTTGATAGTGTTAAAAATTTCTTTAGCTCTATTACTGAATATAACAATGCTAGTGTGAGTTCTAGTAGGGGCGTAAATTCTGGTATGATTGCTGGAGATATTCAAATAAACAATGTCAAAGTAAGCATATCTACCAAAGCAAACGCTACAGCAGAAGAAAATGCCAAAGCTATAGTCAAGGCCATAAATGATGCAGATATTGAAAATATCAAAGCCAGTTATAAGGTTACCAATGAAGCTGGGATTATGAATTATCATTTAGTAATAGAAAGCTCAAATGGCACTTCTATCAATATGACTGGTGATGATTTTGATACCCAAACAATGCTAGAGCAACTTGGTTTTACAAATGCCACAAATAACAAAATAGAAGTAAATGGTTCTAGTAGTGTTACAGATGGATTTTTTGATAGATTAAATTCCGTTTTAAATAGTTATATAGGCACAAATGGCGTGTTGTTTGATTATGGCGATAATCTAGAAAAAGAAGCTTCGCATTTAAAAACACAACAAGAAAAAATCCAAAGCACTTTGGATAAAAAATACGATCTCATGCAAGTTCAGTTTGCGAAATATGAAGCTATTATGAATAATCTAAATTCGCAATTTAACGCTATGAAGAATATATTTGATGCCCTTTTAAATGCCAACAAAAAATAAAAAAAGGTCTGAAATGAATTCTGCCTATGCTACCTATAATCAAAACAATGCTCAAGTGGAATCTCCGCAAAAGCTTGTTTTGATGCTTTATGAAGGAATACTTCGTTTTGTTGCTAGAGCTAAAAAAGCCATAGAAGATAAAGATATAGAACAAAAAGTGCTTTTTTGCAACAAAACAATGGCTATATTTTTTGAGTTAATGAATTCTCTAGATATGAAGCAAGGGCAGATTTCTCAGTATTTGCAAGGTATGTATGCAAGGCAAATTCAAGTTATCTTAAAAGCGAGTTTAGAAAATGATTCAGATATGCTTGATGAGGTCATAAAAGTAACAAGAGGTATGATAGACGCTTGGAAGGAAGTAACACAAGAAGATGAGTTGGCTTGATGAATTTAAAGTTGCTTTAGTGGCTGAAGACTATGATACTATCGGCAGACTTAGCAAAGAAGTCCCAGATATGAATATTGATGAACTTCGCTCAGCTATGACTTTGATGCAAACTGCTATGAGTGAAATAAGTAAAAAACAAGATCAAATCAAACAAGAACTCCAAAAAGTCCAAAAAGCCAAAAAATACGGTATTTGAGATATGTTCTTATTTGGTTAAATTTGCTTAAATTTAAACTCAAAATTTATTCAAAATATCATTAAAATCATTTTTAAAAGTGTGTTATAAATATTTAAAATCCCATAAATGTAAATCAAGCAAGTATTATTTGGTGCGACTATAAGCCGAGTTCTGTTTGGGCAATCATTTATCTCATTTTGATTTTGCAATCAAATTTTAGCGAAGAGTTTTATATTTTAAGACTAAAAACCATCTCTTCTTGCTGCGGGTTGGGTTTGCAAAGCTGGGTAGCTTAGTATTTACTGACCCACTGGTGGTCTCTTACACCACCGTTTCACCATCGCCCAAATTTGGGCAGTTTGCTTTCTGTTGTACTTTCCCTTAGCTTACGCTAGGCGTCCGTTAGACGCAACCCTGTCTTAATGCAGCTCGGACTTTCCTCTATTTCTAGCGATTGCTTGTCGCACCGAAATGGAAATTTAGCGTAAATTTGATTAAATTTATCCAAATTTGAAATAAATTTAATCAAATTTGGACTAAATTTATTAAATTTAAGCACTAAATTTAAATGAATTTGGATTAAATTTGGATAATTTTTGGATTTTTGAAGAAAGAATTTGCCGAGCAATCTCGGCAAATTTATTACACTAGCTCAATAAAAGCCATTTCAGCCGCATCACCTTTGCGAACACGAGTTTTTATGATTCTTGTGTATCCGCCATTGCGATCAGCGTATTTTGGTGCAATTTCAGTAACTAATTTGTTTGTAGCAGTTTTGTCTTGCAAAGCAGCAAAAACAAATCTATGTGCTTCACTATCACCAATTCTAGCTCTTGTGATTAGCTTTTCTACATAAGATTTTAATTCTTTTGCTTTTTGTAGTGTAGTTTCTATTTTGCCAAAATTTACTATAGAAATAGTAAGATTTTTTAGCAAGGCGGCACGATGAGAGCTTGTGCGACCTAGCTTTCTATAACCATGATTATGTCTCATTTTGTTCCTTTTGATTTTTTTAATTCAGCTATTTTTTTTCGGACATTTTCTTTGCTTTCGCCCAGTTTGCTCTCTCCAAATGGATAACCTATCTCAGCCATAACAGCTTTGATTTCATCTAGAGATTTTTTGCCTAAATTTTTAAGCTCTTTTAGCTCACTTTCTGACATCAAGGCCAATTCGCCTATGTATTCAATACCTGCTTTTTCCAAGCAATTCGAGCTTCTAGCACTTAAATTTAGTTGTTCTATTTTGTTAAATAGTTTGTTGCTCTCACCGCTATTTTTAGATGAAAGCATAGCTGAATTTACATCAATATTTAAGACTTTATTAAATATTGACATTTGTTTATACATAGCTTCAATTGAGTTTTTAAAAGCTTCAATTGCATCTATTTGCCCATTTGTAATGACAGTCATAACGATTTTTTCGTAGTCTGGATTGTCTTCAACCAAGACATTTTGAATCTCATAAACTGCTTTTTTCACAGGGGTAAAAAACGCATCCAAAGCGATAAAATTAGGATCTATTTCGCTTCTTAATTCTTCGCTTGGCACATATCCTATGCCTTTTTCTATGATGATACTAAATTTAAGCTCAGCATCTTCATTTATAGTCGCCAAATAGCTTTCTGGATTTACTACTTCTACTATATCGTTATTTAAATCAGCACCTGTAATTTCTTTTGGTCCGTTAAAATGAAACTCAATAGTTTCTTTATTAGAGTCATTTTTGAGTTTAAAACGCAAATTTTTCAAATTTACAATAAAAATAGCAACATCTTCAAGCATACCTCTTACGCTATCAAACTCATGAGTTACGCCCTCTATTTTTACGCCAGTTGGTGCAAATCCAACGGTGCTAGTATAAAGCAATCTGCGAAGTGGGTGAGCTAGTGTTACTGCATAACCTACTTCAAAAGGATAAGCACTGATTTTTACCTCATTATCACTTATTTTTT
>JAGAZK010000208.1 GCA_017940085.1 Campylobacter sp. | reverse complement strand
TGGTAAATGTGTCGTTTAGTTTAAGATTTAAATCCCTAGCCACACTCGGATCTATGAAATAATATTCTAGAGTAACGCTGATTTTGTTGCATATTTTTGGTGGATAAATTTGAATATTTCTCTCTTCAAATGGCTTAAATATTTTGTTTTCTTTGATTTTTGTAGCGACATATTGCAAAGTAGTGCCGTATTCGTTTTCGTAAAGAGTTCTTATATAATGATTTTCTGTGGTAACTAAAGTATCGTCTGTATAAAAATTGATCTTAATCAAAATCATTCTAGAGCCAAATCCTGTTGGGATATTGTGAGATATGTTGTTTTTTAGGCTCAAAACTCTTGTTTGTTTGTCAAATTTAATATCAAATGAAGTTCTTAGTAGCGATAAATTTCGCCCAGCCATAAACAAATGCGGTCTATTTAGACGAATTGAAGCTAAATTTGCATTTGTTTTTGGGGCATTTATAGTCTCATAACTACTTCCCATGTGGCATTCTACGCATAGTTTTTTGTTTTGGATTTTTTCACTCTCTGCTCCTGTATTATACATAGATAGCTCGTTTATTCCGCCTTGTCCTTGATGACAAACCAAGCAAATTTCATCACATTTAGTAAAATGCGATCTTTGGGTGCTTTTGTGAAAATTTGTCCTACCAGTTTCGCTAAATGGACCAACAATCACATCTCCACTAGCCCACGATATAGCTTTATACCCAAAATCCACTTTTGGATCTCTATTTTCTTTGATCGAATCTATCCTATGACATACATAGCACGAAATTCCGCCCAAAATATGCTCTGCGTGCAAAGCTTTGTCGATTAAAACAGTTTTGTCTGTTTTGAAATTAAACATTTTGGCATATTTGTAATCATCATCGATTTGCTTAATATCAAGATGTGGATTGTGGCAAGTGCCACATTGTAAAATAATATCTTCTTCTTTTTTATTGGCTTGTTTGGCTACGATTTTGATACTTTGGGCATATAGTTCGTTTTTTTCTATGTGGGAGTTTGAATGCCACGAACTGCTCCAAAGTGCGACTTGCTCACTATGGCATTCTTTACAGGAATTATAATCCCAAAATTTAGTTTCATTAGCTACCAATAATGCACATAAAATTGGCAAAAAATACAAAAATCTCATAGGCGTGATTTTATCTAAATTTATCTAAGCTTTTAATAAAAAATAAATTAAACTTTTAGTATAATCATCGTTATTTTAATTTAGGTTTGCAATATGAAAAAAATCCATTTTATCGGTATTGGCGGGATAGGGATTTCGGCAATTGCTAGATTTTTAAAAGAAAAAAATTATGAAATTAGCGGTTCTGATATAAAACAAACCCCAACAACTGAAGAATTAGCCAAAAATGGTATGAAAATCACGATTCCACACTCCAAAAATGCTATAGAAAATCCAGATTTTGTAGTGTATTCTGCAGCTATAAAGCCAGATAATGTAGAGCTTTTAGAAGCACAAAAAAAAGGTATAAAATGCCTTTCAAGAAAAGAAGCTTTGCCTTTTATTTTAGAAGGAAAAAAAGTTTTTGCAGTAGCTGGAGCTCATGGCAAAAGCACTACAAGCTCAATGCTTGCGAGTTTGCTTGATGGGAGTATGATAATAGGAGCTATTTCAAAACAATTTGGCTCAAATATGAATTACAAAGAAAGCGAGAATATTATTTTTGAAGCAGATGAAAGCGATAGCAGTTTTTTAAACTCAAATCCGTATCTAGCAATAGTAACAAATGCAGAACCAGAACACATGGAGCATTATGATTTTGATTTAAACAAATTTCACGCAGCTTATCGTGGGTTTTTAGAAAGAGCAAAAATTAGAGTAATTGATGCTGATGATGAGTTTTTAAGCTCTTTGAAAATGGATTTTTTAAAACTCAATAAGTCAGATATAACCGAACTTAAAAGCGTGATTAGAAATTATGAGCCTTATACTAGCTTTAATCTCAAAAATTTAGGTAAATTTGAAGTATTTGGGCTAGGAGAGCATATCGCAATTGACGCAAGTCTGGCGATTTTAGCAGCAAATTGCGAAATAGGGCTTGAAGAAATTAGAGCAAGATTGAAAGAATATCGCGGAATCAAAAAAAGATTTGATATTTTAGTAGCAAATGATAATTTTGCTTTGATTGATGATTATGGTCATCATCCCACAGAGATTACAGCTACTTTAAAAAGTGCTAAAGAGTATGCAAATTTACTCGGACTTGAAAAAATCACTCCGATTTTCCAACCGCATAAATTTTCAAGATTAAAAGCAAATTTAAATGGCTTTAAAGATTGTTTTAAAGATTATATTGATGATTTGGTAGTTTTGCCTGTGTATAGTGCTGGAGAAGAGCCAAATGAAATAGATCTCAAAAAAGAATTTAATGGTGCTATTTTTGCCAATAAAGTTCATAGAAATGGTGATTATATAGAGTTTGTAGATGAATTTGGAGTTAAGCATATTTTGAATAATGGTCTTGTGATTGGCTTTGGAGCAGGAGATATTTCGTATCAGCTTAGGGGGATTGAGTGAGAATAATTTTATTTTTGTTATTGTTGCTTTTAATTTTAATGCTAATTTTCGTAAGTAGCGAAGTTTTAAACAAAAAATCCAAAATCGCTATTTTTATACTTGGGGCTTTGATTGTCGGATTTGTGTATGTTTATAACGAATTTGAAAGCAATCATGCAAACTCTAGAAAAGCACTTTTAGAGCAGTTTTGGCAAGGCAAAACCATAAAATGTGGTAAATTTGATGTAAATAATACTACATTTAATTACGAAAACGGCACAGAAAGTTTCGTAGCAAAAAGAGAATTTGTAAATTTGAGTGGCGTTATACTTAGTCTTAAAGAGTGTTCGGAAAAATAATTTGCAAAAACTATTCAAAAAGCTTGATTTAAACGACTATTTAGATAAATTTAATTCATTTTTAGCAAGGCCAAAACCGCTTTTTTTGAGTGGCGATAGCAAGATAAATTATGAAAAAATCACCGAACTTGCTAAATTTGATTTAAATCCACCAAAAGAAGTAATAAATTTAGACGATGCACTTATGCGTATAAGCAAACAAGGCATTTTGCATATCAAAGAAATCTATGAATTTGTCAAAATTATTCAATATTTTATTTATTTAAAAAAGCAAAAATTTGAAAATAAAATGAGCCAATATCTTGATAAAATCATTATTCCTGAAGAGATTGTAAATTTAAATAATTTTTTTGATGATAATGGCGAGATTAAAGAAAATATCGATGAAAGATTAGTAGCGATAAATTTAGCCTACAAACAAAAAAAAGAACAAATCAGAATCGAGCTTGGAGCATTGATTAATTCAAAAAATTTAGCTCCGTATTTAGTGGATAGCAATGTCCATTATATCAATGATAGCGAAGCTTTGCTTGTGCGTGGCGGATTTAATCAAGTCTTAAAAGGAAGTGTGATTGCAAGATCAAGTGGTGGGTTTTTTTATGTATCTCCAAATACAATCTCAAATCTCAAACACGAACAATCAACTCTAATTGATAAAAAAGAAGAAATTATTTTTGAATATGCTAAAAAAATTTCAAATATTTTTTATAAAAATCTTTTGTTTTTAAAATTTATAAACTCAGCTTTTGACCAAATAGACGCACTTTTGGCTAGAGTTTTTATGGCAAAAAGCGAAGATTTAGATTTTGTTTTGAGCGATAATTCTAAAGATATTATTTTAAAAGAATTTGCTCACCCAGCACTTCATGATCCAAGACGAGTAAGTGTGGAATTTACGGGCAAAGTTTTATTGATTACAGGCGTAAATGCTGGTGGAAAAAGTATGCTTTTAAAAAGCATTTTAACAGCAGCGATTTTAGCTAAATACTTACTTCCTATGAAAATCAATCCATTTGGTAGCAAAATCGGCTCTTTTAAGGAATTTGACGCTATTTTAGAAGATCCACAAAATGTCAAAGACGATATTTCTACTTTTGCTGGTAGAATGCTTCAGTTTTCTAAATTGTTTGCTAAAAAATCTCTTTTGATTGGAGTTGATGAGATTGAGCTTGGGACTGATTCTAAAGAAGCTGCGTCTTTATATGGTGTGATAATTGAAAAACTGCTTGAAAATGACATAAAAATGGTAATCACAACTCACCATAAAGAATTGGCTTTGATTATTTCTAAATTTGATAGTGTAAATTTATTAGCAGCTTTGTATGATGAAAAAATAGCTAAACCTAAATTTGAGTTTTTGGCTGGAATTATCGGTAAATCTTATGCTTTTGAGACGGCTTTGAGATATAATATTCCTGCAAATTTAGTCTCAAATGCCAAAAAACTGCACGGTCAAGAAAATTTAAACGATGCAATCACAAAAGCTATAAATTTAGAAAGCGAACTCAAAATCAAACTTCAAAAAACCGCAATAAAAGAGCAAAAACTTGATAATTTGATTGAAAATTTAAAAGAACAAAAAATCAATGCTGATGAAAAATTGCGTTTTGAAATCTCTCGTCTTGAAAATGAATATTTTAAGGCAATAAACGAAGCCAAAAGGGGAATAAATTTAAACGATACCAAAGAAAAACAAAGAAGTTTAAATAAAGCAAATGAGCTTTTAAAAGCTGTCAAAAAGCCAGATTTCCAGCCACAAAAAGTAGAATTAAAAATAGGGGATTTTGTCAAATACGGCAATATAAAAGGTGAAGTTGTAGCTATTAGAGACAATGAAGCAAGTATAATTAGCGATGGAATTAAACTAAGAGTGCCTTTAAATTTACTCAAAAAAGGTGGCAAAGAAATTTTGCTCCCAAACAAAAAAGCAAATATCAGTGTCCAAAAACCAAATAGTGCTAGTGTGGTGCTTGATTTGCATGGTCTTAGAGCTGATGAAGCTTTAGCTAAATTAGATAAATTTATTTC
>JAGAZK010000001.1 GCA_017940085.1 Campylobacter sp. | reverse complement strand
TGTTAAATCATCTTTAAATTCTGCTATAAGCAAATCATCTTGATTTGCAACAGACCACATTTTTTTACCTTTTCCTTCATAAAGCAACTCTGATTTTTGCATATTTTATCCTTTGGCTATAATTATTTTTATCGCATCAATCGCAGTTTTGAGCTGAATATCTTCATAAATTTGCTTATCTGTGATTATTGATTTTTCGTCTTTTTCTTCATCTTTTGTATTTTTGTTTTCTATTTTGCCAAGCTCATTTTCAAGATGAAGTTTTAGATCGCTTTCTTTGATACTGAAATTTTCATCATCTCCTGGGACTTTGCCCGGATATACTACTACATCTGGTTTTACTCCCACTGCTTGAATAGTGCGACCACTTGGCAAATAATATTTTGCCACAGTCAAACGAAGACCTTCTTTTTCGTTTATAGGCATAATCACTTGAACACTTCCTTTGCCAAATGTGTTTTCGCCGACTACTACACCTCTTTTTAAATCTTGCAAAGCACCGCTTACAATCTCACTCGCACTCGCACTTCCACCATTTACAAGCACACAAAGTGGTAAATTTGTAACTTTTTTGCTAGGATCTGCTTTAAATACTTCGTCTTCTCCTTTGGTTTTGCCTTTTTGAGATACGATATTTCCTTTATCTACAAACAAATTTGTAAGTCCAACTGCTTGATTCAAAAGCCCACCGGGATTATTTCTGAGATCCAATATTATGCCTTTTGCATTTTTGTTTTTGTTGATAAATTCTTTTGCTTTTTGTGTTACATGTTGATCAAAATTACTAACTCTTAAATAAAGCATTTCTTCGCTTGGAATTTGTTTGGCGATAACTGATTCTGTCTTAATCAAATCTCTAATAATTTGAATATCAAACGGCTTTTTTTCGCCTTTTCTAACTATTGTGATTGTAATAGGAGTTTTTGGTTTGCCACGCATTTTATTTACAGCTTCATCTATGGTGATACCGATTGTAGATTCGCCATCGATTCTCAAAATAACATCGCCTGATTTAATCCCTGCTCTATAAGCTGGAGTATCATCAATAGGTGCAATTACCGTCAAAGCTCCGTCTTTTATACCAACTTGAATCCCAAGTCCGCCAAATTCACCACTTGTTTGGATTTGCAAATCTTTAAAAGCTTTATCGTCCAAAAAACTAGAATGTGCATCAAGATTGCTCATCAAGCCACTTATTGTTTTATCCACTATTTGAGTGAAATTTATATCATCAACATAGTATTTTTCAACAACAGCTATTGTTTTTGTTAGTTTTTCTAGTGCTTCGACTCTTTTTGCTTCATCTGTTTTTGCATTTGATACAGATAAAATCCCAAGTGTCAAAACACTAAAAAACCCAAGTGCTTTAAAAAAATTGTTCATAATTTGCTCCGCAATTTTAAAAAAGACAATTCTACTTGAAATTACATAAATTTAAGGTAAATTCAAAATAATTTAACGATTTACCAAAGTATTTTTCCCAAACCTTGACAAAGATAGACTAAAGTTATATAATACGACCCATATCAATTTAAAGGATAAAAAATGG
>JAGAZK010000015.1 GCA_017940085.1 Campylobacter sp. | reverse complement strand
TTCTTTGATAAATTTGGACACAGTATCGTCTAGCTTAAGACAGAGTTGATAGAATTTTTCTCCGTCTTTTGTGAGCAATATACCATTTTTTTTGCGAATTATCAAAGTAGTTTGAAGAGCGTCTTCCAATCTTTTGATTTGCAAAGTTACTGCTGGTTGTGAAATACCAAGAACTTTAGAAGCCTTAGAAAACGATCTTTCTTTGACTATCGCCAAAAAAGTGTAGATTTTATTGATGTCGTATAACATAAATCCTCCCCCCCCCCTGATGTGGTTTTATTACGGCGTAATTATATCATTTTGAACTTAAAAAATACTTGATTATATACTAAAAGAGAAAATTTAGTCTAATTATACTATAATCTTAAATTTACTAAGCAATATTTAATGACGGAGTTGATTTTTGAGAAGAGATATATTATCAAATTTAAACCCAAATCAAAAAATCGCTGCTACTCATATTGATGGAGCGATGTTGATTTTGGCTGGTGCTGGATCTGGCAAAACCAAGACAATCACGACACGACTTGCTTATTTGATAGGCGAGATTGGCATAGATCCGCTAAATACTTTGACATTGACTTTTACTAACAAAGCCGCTGCAACTATGCGTTATAGGGCATTGGAGCTTATACAAAATAATTCTTTTAATCCTTTGCTTTGCACTTTTCATAAATTTGGTCTTTTGTTTCTCAAAATGTATATGAGTGAGCTAGGACGCAAAAATAGTTTTGTTATTATCGATACAGATGATAAAAAAAAGATTATCAAAGAAATAGAGTCTTCTATACCAAGTGCCATAATATCAAATGAAATCTCAAAATACAAAAATATGCTTCTAGATACAAAAACAGTGCTTGATTCGAGTGAATTTTCAAGCGAATTTATGAAAACAAATTATAAAAAAATCGCAAAAGCTTATCAAATTTATGAAGATTATTTGCAATCAAATAATTTAGTTGATTTTGATGATTTACTTGCTTTGACATACAAAATTTTGTGCAAAAACAATGATTTGGCAGAATTTATTAGCCAAAGATACAAATACATAACTGTCGATGAGTATCAAGATACAAACGAACTTCAATACAAATTGCTCCGCAAACTTTGCCAAACTCACGAAAATTTAGTTGTTGTCGGCGATGATGATCAAAGTATTTATGGGTGGCGTGGTGCAAGAGTGGAAAATATATTAAATTTTAAAGATCAGTTTGAAAATGTAAAACTCATAAAATTAGAAGAAAATTATCGCTCAACTCCAGCAATTTTAGAAGCTGCAAATGAACTAATAGAACACAATAGAAGCCGTCTTGGTAAAAAATTAATAAGCACTAAGGCAAAAGGCAAAGATGTGGAGATTTTAGAAAGCGATGATGAAATCTCAGAATCAAGAACAATAGGTTCTAAAATCAAAAAATTATTACAAAATGGCACAAATCCAAATCAAATAGCTGTTTTGTATCGTATAAATGCACTCTCACGCGGACTCGAAGAAGGATTAATGGCATCTGATATTCCTTACAAAATCGTAGGTGGAGTTAAATTTTATGAAAGGGCTGAGATTAAAGATATAATCAGCTATTTAAGACTTCTTTTAAATCCAAATGATGATTTTTCGCTAGAAAGAATAATAAATCGCCCAAAAAGAGGACTTGGAAAAGTCGGACTTCAAAAGCTCCAAAAATTTGCTTATGAAAACAAAAAATCGCTTTTTGAATCAATTTCGCAAATCAGCGATGATGCACTTGGCAAAAAGGTCAAATCATCACTTTTGAAACTTACAAGCGATATTTTTGAGCTAAGCCAAATGCCAGCAAATTTGATGGTAAGCTCGTTTGATAATAAATTTGGTATAAAAGATTATTATTCAAATTTACCTGACGGGGCTGATAGAGTTGCAAATATCGATGAATTTTATGGTTCATTAAAAATCAAAATCGAGCAAGATGATGATTTTAGTTTAGAAGAATTTTTAAACGACATAACTTTACAAAGCGATCAAGATAAAATCAGTGATGACGCTATTTCTATAATGAGTATTCACGCAAGTAAAGGGCTTGAGTTTGAGCATATTTTTATAATTGGACTTGAAGAAGGATTTTTTCCACTTATTGGCGATGATAGCGATATTGAAGAAGAAAGAAGACTTGCTTATGTCGCATTTACTAGGGCTAAGAGTGAGTTAAACTTGTCTTTTGTCAAGACTAGATTATACAAAGGTAGCAAATCAAGACTTAATAAATCAAGATTTTTGAGCGAAGCAGGGCTATCTGAAGGCTCACTTAAAATTGAAAGCGTAAGAGAGTTTAAAAGAGGTGATTTAGTCAAGCATAAGATTTTTGGAATAGGGCGAATTACTGAAGTAAGCAAAGCAAACGCTGAGTTTAAACTTAGAATAAATTTTGGTGGCAATATAAAAGACATAATGTCAAGTTTCGTAGAAAAAGTCGTATGAATCGCCTTTTTGTCGCCAAAAAACCAATTGGCATTTCAAGTAATCATTTCTTAAGCCGTCTCAAAAAAAAATATAATGAAAAAAAAGCTGGATTTAGTGGCACTTTAGATCCATTTGCGGGTGGTGTTTTGGTCGTAGGTATGGGGCAATACACAAAGCTTTTTAATTATCTTAAAAAAACTCCTAAAATTTATCAAGCTACTATTTGGCTTGGTGCGTTTTGTGAGAGCGGAGATAATGAAAATATCACCCAAATAGACATTTTGCCTAAATTTGAACTATCAAATTTAACAAATTTAGTAAATTTACTCACAGGCAAAATCACTTACACTCCACCAAAATATTCAGCCAAAAAAATTAATTCCAAAAGAGCTTATGAACTTGCTAAAAGCGGAGTTGAGTTTGAATTAAAGCCTTGTGAAATGGAAATTTTTGAAGCTAAAATTTTGCATTATTTTCACCCATTTTTAAGTGTAAGATTAAGTGTGAGCGAAGGCTCATATATTCGCTCTTGGGCTGAAATTTTTGCCAAAAATCTTGGTATAAATGCTACTCTTAGCTCACTTTGGAGATTAAAAGAAGGAGATATGGTATTTGAAAATGAAAAATCATTAAATCCGTTAGAATATTTAAATTTAACTCCAAATGAATATTTTGGCGATCCAAATGATGTATTTTTAGGCAAAAAACTAGATATTTGTGATTTTAAAATACAAAAAGACGGCGAATTTATACTTAAATTTAAGGATTTCTTTAGTATAATTATAATCTCAAATAATGAAATTAATTACAAACTAAATAGGATTATTTATGCTAATACTCACTAGAAAAAATGGCGAATCAATTAAAATCGGCGATAATATAGAAATAAAAATAGTTGAAGCTTTTAAAAATAGCGTTAAAATCGGCATTAACGCACCAAAAGATGTTTTGGTTTTGCGAAGTGAATTAGCAAATCAAATTGCTAACACTAACGAAGAAGCCACGCATGGCGATTTAGAAAGCCTAGCAGAACTTAGCAAAAAAATCAAAAAATGAAAGCTTATGCAAAAATAAATATATTCCTAAAATTAAGTGGATTTATCGGCACTTTTCACGAAATCAAATCTCGTTTTATTAGGTTTGAGGGTATTTATGATGAGATTGAATTTATCAAAAGGCAAAGCGATGAGCTTATTTTAGACGATCAAATTCCAAATAATATTATCAAAAAGGCACTCTTAGCACTCGAAAATGCTGGATTTAAAAACGAATTAGATGAATTTTTCAAATCCCACCAAATAAAATTAATTAAAAATATTCCTTGTGGTGCTGGACTTGGTGGCGGGAGTAGTGATGCTGGAGCATTTTTGAGATTAGCAATTGATGAATTAAATTTAAAAATATCAAGTCTAAATTTGATGAAAATTGCTGCATCGATTGGATCTGATGTGCCATTTTTTGCAAGCGATTTACAAAGTGCAAATGTAAGTGGTGTAGGCGATATTATTGAGCCTTTTGATGATGATATTCCAAAATTAAATTTGATTTTGAGCAATCTTTTTTGCTCTACGCCTATAGTTTATGCCAAATTTGACGAATTGCACGAACAAAATTTAGCTAAATTTAATCCAGTTTTGTCTAGGAAATTATTAAATTTAACCAGCAAAGAGATACTTGCCAATTATAAAAACACAGAATTAAATGATTTACTTCAAGCTTGTATGGTAGCTTATGATAAATTTTATATTTTAGATGATGAATTTTTAAGTGGCAGTGGTTCTGCAAAATTTAAGCCGATTTTGATATAATTGCACCCAAAAAGACTTCAAAATGAAAGTGTTGGTCCAAAATAAAAAAGCTTTTCATGATTATATTATTTTAGACAAATTTGAAGCAGGAATTGTGCTAAAAGGTAGTGAGATTAAGTCTTTACGCAATGGCAGGGGAAATTTAAAAGATAGCTTTGTTCGCATCATAAAAGGTGAAATGTTTTTGTTAAATGCCCATATTAGCTATTTAGAGACGACAAATTCGCATTTTCGCCATGATGAGACAGCTCCAAGAAAGCTTTTGATGCACAAAAAACAAATTGATAAGCTTTTTGGCTCAGTTAGCACAGGCGGTATGACGATAGTGCCTTTGAGTCTGTATTTAAATGATAAAAATCTTGTCAAAACTCAAATTGCCTTAGCTAAGGGTAAAAATTTGCACGACAAAAGAGAAGCTATCAAGAAAAAAGAGGCAAATTTGGAAGCCGCAAGAGCTATGGCTAGGTATAAATAAAGGAATTAATATGAGATATTTTTTGATTTTATTTTCGTTTTTTGTTTTGATTGCTTGTAGCAACAATGAGCAAGAAGTAGTTTTTGAGCCATATAAAACAGGTGATATTATAAATTTAACTAGCGTAGCTGGTGCAAGTATCGAGATAGAACGCACTCAAAATGGCTTTAAACTTAAAAATAGCGATAAAATTATTATGTTCGATATTTTTGGCACTTATTGCACACCTTGTCAAAAAGAAGCTCCGTATTTAATGGACTATCAAATCGAACACAATAATGATTTTATGATAATTGGGCTTGTTTATTTTGATGATTCGGACAAAGCAAGTATAATTAAAAATTTCGCCAAAAAATACAATGCTTATTATTTTATTTCAAATGATAGCGAGATTACTAGACTTGTGGAGCAAATTACAATGGATATAAATTATAAAAGAGCGTTGGAAATTCCATTTAAAGTCGTTTTAAAAGATGGGATTTATCAAGATCTTAGCGATAATTTGGGCGAAAGAGGCGGTCAGATGGCTAAATTTTATCTTGGAGAAGTAAAAACAGAATTACTTGCAAAAGATATTCAAAGAATACAAAAAATGGAATAAAATTTGCTTTGAATTTAGCAAAAATTGGAGAAAAAAATGTTCGCAGGATTTAATGTAAATAAATCAGCCCCACTTTATGCAGAAGCCATAGCTGGTAGAACTTTAAGACAAAATTTAATCTCAGGCAATATCGCAAATATCGACACTCCGTTTTACAAAGCCAGAGATGTTGATTTTGAGAGTGCTTTGATAGACAAAAGTGCTAAAATTTATAAAACAAATCGCGAACCAAAACTAGAATTAGCAAGAACAAATGAAAAACATTTTGCAGCTTTGGAATTTCCTGATTATTCAATGCAAACTATTTACCTAAGAGACGGACATTTGCAAAGAAATGATGCAAACACAGTTGATTTAGATGTAGAAACAAGCGAACTTAGTAAAAATTCAATTATGATTCAGGCTCTAGATACCGCAAATTCAAAACTAAAAGGTATCTTTAAAAATGTTATTGAAACAAGTTCTAAATTATCATAAAGGATAAAATATGGCATTTTTAAGCGATTTTGACATTAGCGGATACGGATTAAGTGCCCAAAGATTTAGAATAAATGTAATTAGCTCAAATATAGCAAATGCAAATACTACAAGGACAGCCGAAGGCGGTCCTTATCGTAGAAGAGAAGTGATTTTTAAAGCGATTGAATTTGACAAAGAATTAAACAAAAAACTAAACCAAACTCATGAATTTTTAGAAAACGAAAATCCTTTGAGCGATCCAGATGCTCCAAGATTTCCAAAACCAGCTCTCAATACAGTTATAGTAGATAAAGTAGTAAGAGATGATAAAGATTTTATTTTAAAATACGATCCAACTCACCCTGATGCAGATGCTAAAGGTTATGTAATGATGCCAAATATTAATCCTGTAATAGAAATGGCCGATTTAGTAGAAGCAACAAGGGCGTATGAGGCAAATGTGGCGGCTTTTCAAAGTGCCAAAAACATAGCAAATAGTGCAATAGAAATGTTAAGAGGATAATTATGAAGATTGATGAAATATCAAATTTAACTAGCGGTTTAAACACCCCAAACAAAAGCGAACAAAAAAACATAAACGACAATAGCTTTTCAAAAGTTTTGACAAAAGCTATTGATGAGCTAAATGACACTCAAGTCAAAGCTGATAAAGCAGTTGCTGAACTTGCTACTGGTCAAGTTACTGATTTACACCAAGCAGCTATTGCGATAGGAAAAGCAGAAACTAGTATGAATTTGATGCTTGAAATTCGCAATAAAGCTATAAGTGCATACAAAGAGATTTCAAGAACACAATTATAATGAGCTATCGTAGCCAAGACAAAATTTATGTGGTATTTTTTACCATAGTTGTCGCAATAGCTATTTTTGTAGGCTTTGTTTTCTATTTGGCTATGATTGATAGAAATTTACCAAAGTTGCAAAGTAGCGATTTTGATAGTGCCTTAAGGGGTCTTATCATCACTCAAGATGGATTCAACATAGCAAATAGCCAAAAACTCTACAAAGCTATGGTAAATACAAAAAATATTGATCCAAACAAAAAAGAGCTTTTTATCAAACTTTATACTCTATACAGCGGAGATGATCCCAAAAAAACAAGAAAAATTTTACAAAAAAGTGGATTAGTAACACTTTCTTATGGCATTCATGCAAAAGATGCGGCTTATTTAAAAGAACTTGCACGAAAACTTTATTTGATGAAAGTCTTTATCCCTTATCAAGATCCTAAAACAGGCTCTATTAGCACACAAGGACTTAGTATTTTAGAAAGTGGCGAGCAAAGACTTTATATGGCAAAAGACACACTAACTCCAACTATTGGTTATATCAAAAAAATTGAAGAAGATGGGATTACGAAAGTAACTGGCGTAAAGGGTATAGAGAAAATTTATGATAAATTTTTATCACTTTATCAAAATGGCGTAATACTTGGCTCAAGAGATCTCTCAAACAATATTATTTTATCAGGCAATACTCAAATTTCAAAGCGTTTTGATGGATACAATGTGGTTTTAAATATCCCACTAAAACTCCAAAAAATAATGGAAAAAATGGCAGATCAAAGCGTAAAAGAATTTAATGCTAAAGAAATTGTTATTGCTATAATGGAAGCAAAAACAGGAAATATTATAAATTTGACTTCAACTATGCGTTATGATCCAAATAACATAAACAAAAAAGATTATGAAGCACTAAATTCAACAATCAGCGAATATGCTTATGAAATGGGATCAGTTATTAAGCCGATCATTTTTTCTCTTTTGCTTAGAGAAAATAGAGTAAATCCGCTTGAGATTGTTAGAACTTATGGTGGTAAATACAAATTAGCAAATAGAATTATCAGAGATACACACGAAACTGAGTATTTAAGTGCAGAAAATGTAATAGTCCAAAGTTCAAATATTGGTATGATACAATTAATCCAAAGAATGAACGAAATAGATTTGTATAATGGGCTGTTTGATTTTGGATTTTCTAAAAAAACAGGAATAGATTTGAGTTATGAACAAACTGGGGCTTTGCCGACCATTAGTGAAATACAAAATCCTACTTATAAGGCGGCAGTTAGTTACGGCTATGGTATTCAAGCCACTTTTATTCAGCTTCTAAGTGCGTATAATGCTATCAACAATGACGGACTTATGGTAACTCCACGCATTATTAACAATCTTCAAAGAGATGGCAAAAGCTATATTATCAAACAAAAAGAGCCAAAAAGAGTTCTTGCGATAGATACTGCAAGAACAATGAAAAGAATTCTCAAAAAAGTAGTAGAAAGTCCAAATGGCACGGCACAAAAAGCCAAAATTCAAGGTCTAAATATAAGTGGTAAAACTGGCACAGCTCACATAGCTACAGGTGGCGGATATAGCAACACAAGATACAATGCTAGTTTTTTTGGCTTTGCTAGTGATTCTTTTGGCAACAATTACACAATAGGTGTGTTAGTTCGTGAGCCAATGCGTCCTTATCCTTATTATTTCGCTTCTTGGAGTGCTTTACCTGTATTTAAAAATACAGTTGAGATCTTGATAGAAAACAAATATTTATTCCCAAATCAAGAAAGAACTACAAATTCATCAAATTTCAAAGGCAAAGAAATATTAGATTGATTAAATTTAATTAAATTTAGTCCAAATTTGAATAAATTTAGTAAATTTGGCGTTAAATTTGATTAAATTTAGTCAAATTTATTTAATTAAAAAATTTCTAAATTTTAAGCTATCTTTACATATTTTTTAGCTAAAATCCGTCAAAAATTTCAAATTTTAAGGAAAAGCGATGTCAAAAAGATGTGCAATTACGGGCAAAGGTCCGATGGTTGGTAACAATGTCAGCCATGCTAACAACAAAACAAAAAGAAGATTTATGCCAAATCTTAGAACTGTGAAAGTTACTCTAGAAGACGGGACAACTCGCAGAATCAAAGTAGCAGCTTCTACACTGCGAACTATGAAAAAATTAAGAAAAAACTGAATTTTTAAAGGAATTTTATGTCTGCAAAGATGAAAAAATTCCTCAATTTTTCGGGCGATGGTCGCCCGGAATACGACCTTGACACAGAACTTTATCAACAACTAAAAGCTTTTAGACTTCCATTAATTTTTATTGTTTTACTCCTGCTTTTTGGGACTTTGGGTTATATTTTGATTGATAATTTTTCGCTAATTGATGCGATTTATCAAGCTGGTATGACATTTACGACGGTTGGTTTTACTGAAGTTGCTCCGATTAGCCCGATGGGTAGATTATTTACGATAGCTTTTATTTTGACTGGCTTCATAGCTTTTACATTTTCTATGGGTTTGTTTATAGAAATTATCAAAAAAGGTTCTCTTTCAAGAACAATAAAGGAGAGAAATATGGTATATAAAATCGCAAGACTAAAAAATCATTTTGTGATATGCTATCACAACAACTACACTATCGAGCTTGCCAAACAATTTAGAGAAAATCATATTCCTTTTGTAGTGATTGATAGTGATGAAAATTTAGCCGAGATCGCTGAAACAAATAAATATCCATATTTTATTATAGGTGAGCCACATACTCAAGTAGCTATGCTAAAATCACATCTCTCAAGTGCTAAAGGTCTCATTACGCTTAGTTCAAATATAGCTGATAATATTGCTCTTATAGCTTCTGTTAGATTATACGAAAAAGAACTCGGCAGAAAGCCGTATTTTATCATGACAAACTCAGACAATGATGATGACACGCAAAAACTTATGAAGCTTGGGGCTGATTCTGTGGTATCTCCGTCAAAACTTGTCGCCCAAAGATTATCGGCGATAAGTGCTAGACCAGATATGGAAAATATGCTTGAGAAATTTTTATATGCTAAAGATTCGCCTATTGATATTGAAGAAATCAAAATCCCAGATCTTTCATGGCTTCGTTTTAAAAGATTAAAAGAAACGCATATTAGAACAATGACAAATGCTGATGTAGTCGGCATCAGAGACCAAAACAATAAATTTACTCCAATGCCAAGAGGCGATACAGTTATAGGCACTGGCTCCAAACTCCTTATAATCGGCACAGCTGAGGCTATTAGAGCTACTAAAAGATTGATATTTAGCAAACACAAACCAGAGGAATTTAGATATGTTTGAAATAATTAGCCTAAAAAATGGGCTTGAAAATGTGGCTGGATTTTATTTTGACGGACGAAGCATGGGGCTTAAAGCAAATGGCGATAATGATTTGGGCTTTATTAGATCTGATGAGCCAGTAGAAATAAGTGCTAAATTTACAACTAATAAATTTCAAGCTGCACCGATAAAACACTTTTTGAGATATGAGAAAAATTTCAAAACAAATTTCATATTACTCAATTCAAAAAATGCAAATGCGATGACTTTAAAAGCTGGAATTGACGATATTGATCAAATTTTTTCAAATTTAGCAAATTTAGAAAATTTCGCAAATTTTAAATTAATTAATCCTATTATGAGCTCAACTGGAGTTATTGGATACCGCTTAAATACCGATAAAGTCATACAAACAGCTGCTAAATTTGATTTATTTGCCAAAAATAGCGATAGTGTGGCCAAATCCATAATGACAACAGATCGTTTTAAAAAAGAAATTGCTTTTAGAGTTGATTTGCAAAATGGAGATAGTTTTAATATAGCTTGTATTTGCAAAGGTGCAGGTATGATAAATCCAGCACTTGCAACTATGCTTTGTTTTATTTTGACTGATGCAGATATTCCCAAATCCGATATGGACGAATTGCTTGAAAGTTCGCTAGAAACTAGTTTTAATGCGATTAGTGTAGATGGCGATACTAGCACAAATGATACAGTTATGCTTTTGAGTTCCAAAAAAAGCGGAGTTTATGACAAAATAGCTTTCAAAACAGCACTTGATATGATTACAAAAAATATGGCTTTAAATTTAGTCAAAGACGGCGAAGGAAGCTCAAAAGTAGTCGCATTTGAAATAAAAGGTGCTGTTACAAAAGATCAAGCCCAAAAAGCTGCTAAAGCACTCTCAAATTCGCTTCTTGTCAAAACAGCGATTTTCGGCGAAGATCCAAATTGGGGTAGGATTGCTTCTACGATTGGAGCTAGTGGGATTGAATGCGATGATGAGAAATTAAGTATTTATTATGATGATGTTTTGGTATATGATATAAATCACCCTGAGCTTGATAGTGAGCGAGAAAGCAAAGCTCATATTGTTATGCAAAAAGATAGTTATAAGATTGTTTGTGATCTTGGGCTTGGAAATGCCCAATTTACAGCTTATGGCTGCGATTTGGGACATGAATATGTCAAAATAAATGCAGATTATAGGTCTTAAATTTTAGCTTTTTATTATTTTTTTAATTAGTTTATTGATATAATTATGCCAATCATTAGTTCAATGACATAAAGGAGATCCAATGTTTGGCAAAAAACCCGTAGCAGATACTGCAGTTTTTGAGAAGCAAATAGAGCAGTTGAAATTAGAGATTAAACAAAAAGAATCTCAAATTTCCGAATTAAAAAATCAACTCACAAGTGCGCTTGAATCGTCCCAAAAATCTAGTATCAGCACAAATCCTTTGATTGATTGTATGATAGATGGATTTAGTTTTAGTGCAAAAAGTGTGCAAGCCGATATACAAACAAATATTGAGATTGCCAATAACACCACCAAAAACACCGAACATGCTACAAGCACAATCAATCAGATGGTTACTATGAACGAAAACACACTCAATCACCTTGATAAAATTTCTCAATCATCTCACAGAACACACGAAATGGCAGGAAATTTAAACAAAAGTGTAGAAGAAATCTCAAATGTAATCAATTTGATTAAAGACATTTCAGATCAAACAAATTTACTCGCTCTTAATGCTGCGATTGAGGCTGCAAGAGCTGGTGAGCACGGACGCGGATTTGCGGTCGTGGCTGATGAGGTTAGAAATTTGGCTGAGAGAACTCAAACAGCGACATCAGAAGTAGAGACAAATATCAATATTCTCAAACAAAACGCTTCTGAAATGCTAAGTCAAAGCGAAGAAGTCAGTAAAATTTCTATTGAGTTAAATGAGCAAATTAGGCTTATAATCACAAAAATCGATAATCTAAAACAAGTCGTTCATTCTGTATATAACAACACTAAATTTATCGCAAAAAGCGTATTTTTGAATATCATCAAGATTGACCATATTTTATTTAAACTCAATGGTTATATCAATATATTTACCAAAAAATACGATCCAATGGCTGATTCTAATAGCTGTCGTTTGGGTAAATGGTATGCTACTGATGGTGTGAAATTGTTTGGAAATACCAAAGAATACACTCTTATCAAGGCACCACACGGCACTGTTCATGATAATGTAAATGAAGCTTTGAGAATTGCAAATCAACAAGGCTCTCAAAATGATATTTTAGAAAGATTTCTCAAAACTGAACAAGCTTCAAAAGATTTGTTTGAAATCTGCACTCAAATGTCAGATTCTGTCAAACCACATCTTAATGATTTAGAAGAACAACAAGCCTAAATATTTAATTTGGGTATTAAATTTAATCAAATTTAATACCCAAAACTGCCACAAATTCAGCTTTAATCAACTCTTTATACAAATTTTGATAAAATCGCCGAATTTATTATGAATTCACAAATTTAAAAGGCGAAAACATGGCAGATTTTTACAATCCAAAAGAAGTTGAAGAAAAATTTTATAAAATTTGGGA
>JAGAZK010000207.1 GCA_017940085.1 Campylobacter sp. | reverse complement strand
GCTGCAACTGGCGTGGGTGGTATATTTAGAGATATTTTTACAATGGGAGCTAGAGTTGAGGCTAGTATGAACTCACTTCGTTTTGGGGAAATAATAGGCGATAGCGATACAGCCAAACACCAAAGATATTTAGTCAAAGGCGTAGTCGGCGGGATTTCGCATTATGGAAACTGCATGGGTGTGCCTACGATTGGTGGAGAGACAAGTTTTGATGAAAGTTTTAATGGAAATATTTTAGTCAATGCTTTTGGGCTTGGGATTTGTAAAAGTGATGAGATTTTTTATGCAAATGCCAAAGGCGTGGGAAATCCAGTGATTTATGTAGGTTCAAAAACAGGCAGAGACGGGCTTGGCGGAGCAGTAATGGCAAGTGATAGTTTTACAGAAGCTAATAAAGCCCTTCGCCCAACCGTTCAAGTAGGCGATCCATTTGCTGAAAAATTATTAATGGAAGCTTGTTTAGAATTATTTAAAACTGATTTTGTGGTCGGTATCCAAGATATGGGAGCAGCTGGGCTGACTTCAAGTAGTTTTGAAATGGCTGCAAAAAGCGGTAGTGGAATGAGATTAAATTTAGACAAAGTCCCTATGCGTGAAAGCGGTATGACACCGTATGAATTAATGCTAAGTGAAAGCCAAGAAAGAATGCTAATTTGTGCCAAAAAAGGCTGTGAAGACAAAATAAAAGCAATTTTTGCTAAGTGGGAATTAGATGCTGAAGTTATTGGCGAGGTAACAAATACTGGCAAAATGGAATTATTTTGGCATGGAGAATTAGCAGGAGAACTTCCAATTGAAGCGATTGTTGATAACGCTCCTGTATTAGATCGTCCTACTAAAAAACCAAAATATTTAGATGAAATTAAAAATATAAATATTAAAGATTATCCTAAATTTGACAACCAAAACGCATTTATCAAACTAATGAGTGATCCAAATGTCGCAAACAAATCTTATATCTACGATCAATACGATGCAAGTGTATGTGTAAATACTATCAAATTACCTGGATTTCTCGGATCTGCTGCAATTCGAGTAAAAGCTAGTGGCGTAGGTGTAGTAATGGGAATGGAATGCAACACAAGATTAAATTTCATAGATCCTAAAATAGGAGCCTCAGCTGCAGTCGCTGCAAGTGGTCGCAAAATCGCAATGAGCGGGGCTACACCTTTGGCAATTACTGATTGTCTAAATTACGGAAATCCGCAAAATCCTGAAGTTATGTGGCAATTCGCTCAAGGGTGTGATGGCATAAAAGAAGCGTGTGGAGCTTTAAATACGCCAGTAGTGAGCGGAAATGTAAGCTTATACAATGAAACAAACGGCATTAGCGTTCAGCCAACTCCAGCAATTGTGTGTGTAGGAGCGATAAAAGATGCCAAAAATCTACTTACTAGCGTTTTAAAACCAAATTTGAGTGTTTATTTGCTTGGCGAAACCAAAGGAGAATTTGGCGGAAGTCTTTATATGAAGAGCTTATTTGGTGTTTGTGGCGGAGTGATGAGCGAGATTGATTTTAAAGTAGAGCGAAATCTTTGGGATTTGGTGATAGAAGCAAATAAATTAAATTTACTTGGCTTTGCAAACTCAATCGGTATTGGTGGGCTCGGCGTAACTCTTGGCAAAATGGCTGCAGTTGGAGATACTGGATTTAGTGGAGCTGTAAATTTCACGCAAGATAATTATATATTTGACGAGAGCCAAAGTAGGGCGATTGTGGGCGTAATAAATGAAAATGAGTTTTTAAATTTGGCTAGTAAATTTGGTATAAAAGCTACTAAAATTGGTCAAAGCGGTGGAAATAAATTTGAATTAAATGATATTAAAATCAGTCTTGATGAGCTAAAAAATATTTATTTTGGTGAATTTGATAGCATTATAAAAGGCTAGTGGTGAATTTACTTTTATTTATTGGAGCTATAATTGGTGTATATTATCTGATAACTAGCGGATATTTAAAAGATCCATATCAATATACACGCAAGAAAAAACAATTCGAACTCCAAGATGCCAAATTTTTAGTCGCACTTTTGGCAAAAGTCGCTAAAGCAAATGGTAAAGTCAGTCAAGAAGAAGCAAATTATGTCTCAAATATGCTAGATTTAATCTGTGATGAGCTAGGCACGGATATATATAGAAATGAATTAAAAATCGTTTATAATTTTCACAAAGATTCGCCCAAAAAAGTATTTGATATAGCAGTAGAATATAGATTTGCTAGAAGACTTACCAAACAAGAAAGCATTAGTGTAGTAATTTATCTACTAAATCTTGCTTATATTGATGGCAAATTTGATGATATGGAAAGAGTAGCTATCAATGAAGTCTGCGATGGATTAGATTTAGACAGCATTACAAAGCGAAATTTGTTTATTCAGTTTGATAGAGAATTTAAAGAACAACAATCAAATGGCACTTGGGAGCAAACAAATCAAACAAAATCTCGTCGCAAACAAAGAGTAAAGCCAGTTTTTACGCACAAAGATCCGTATCAAGTGCTAGAATTATCGCCAGATGCGAGTTTTGATGAGATCAAAAAACAATATAGAAAATTAGCTAGAAAATATCACCCAGATTTTCTTGGCTCAAATGCCGATAAAAGCGTGATTAGCGAAGCTACTAAGAAACTTCAAGAAATAAATGAAGCTTATGAGAGTTTGAAAAATAAATTTGAAAAATAAAGGAAAAACGATGAAAGCATTGCTTAGCGTTAGCGATAAATCAGGAATAGTTGAATTTGCTAGAGATTTATCAAATTTGGGCTATGAGATTTTAAGCACAGGTGGGACTTACAAATTGCTTACACAAAATGGTATAAAAGCACTCGAAGTTAGTGAATTTACAAAAAGTCCAGAAATGTTTGATGGCAGGGTTAAAACCCTTCACCCAAAAATTCACGGCGGAATACTTTTCAAAAGAGATGACCAAAACCACGCAAAAGACGCTCAAATTCACGGCATTGATAGTATAGATTTGGTGTGTGTAAATTTGTATCCATTTAAAGCCACTATCCAAAAAACAAATGATTTTGATGAAATTATTGAAAACATTGATATTGGCGGACCTACAATGGTCAGAAGTGCTGCAAAAAATTTCGCAAGCGTTGCTATTATCACAGATCCGAGCGATTATGATATTGTTATAGAAAAAATTCGTTCAAATTCGCTTGATTTGGATTTTAGAAGAAATTTAATGATAAAAGCTTATGAGCATACAGCAAGTTATGATAGTATGATTGCAAATTATATGAATGAGCGATTTAATGGCGGTTTTGGGGATAATAAATTTATTTATGGTAAAAAGGTTTTTGATACAAGATACGGCGAAAATCCACATCAAAGCGGAGCTGTGTATGAATTTGACAATTTTTTAAGCCACAATTTTCACACTCTAAAAGGCGAAGCTAGTTTTAATAATATGACTGATCTAAACTCAGCCGTGGCGATTGCAAGTAGTTTTGGCGATGCCCCAGCTGTGGTGATTTGCAAACATGCCAATCCTTGCGGTTTTGCTATCAAAGAAAATGTGCTTGAGAGCTATAAAGAAGCTTTAAAATGCGATCCAGTTAGTGCGTTTGGCGGGGTTGTAGCGATAAATGGGACTTTGAGTAAAGAATTAGCACTTGAGATGAAAAAAATCTTTACTGAAGTAATAATTGCTGCAAATGTCGAAGATGGCGTTTTGGAGATTTATGAAGACAAAAAGCGAACTAAAATTTTCACCCAAAATAGCGATTTTTTAATCCGTCCAGATGATAAATACAATTTCAAAGCAATTGATGGCGGATTTGTATTTCAAAATATCGATAAAATAAGCGATGATGAAGTTACAAACGCTAAATTAGTTAGCCAAAAACAAGCAAATCAAAGTGAGTTTAACGATATAAAAATCGCTTGGAAAATCGCAGCTTTGACAAAATCAAATTGCGTTGTATATGTCAAAAATGCTGTAATGTTAGCAATTGGTATGGGTATGACAAGTAGAGTTGATGCAGCAAGAGCAGCTGTGGCAAAAGCCAATGATATGAATCTTGATCTAAATGGCTCAACACTTGCGAGTGAAGCGTTTTTTCCATTTAGAGATAGTATTGATATAGCTGCAAAAGTAGGAGTAAAAAATATAATCCAACCAGGTGGCTCGATTAGAGATGATGAAGTGATAGAAGCTGCAAACGAACACGGTATGAGTATGTATTTTACAGGAATTCGCCATTTTTGGCATTAAATTTAATCAAATTTGGACTAAATTTAAATAAATTTGGCTCAAATTTAATTATTTGTGAGATAGTAAATTTAAGTTTTGTGTGTATAATTTTACAAACAATCATACATAAAGGAGCATTTATGGCTACTTTTAGCAAAAACGAAGTATTTACAGCCACTCAAGTCGTGCGAAATTTCAGTCAAATTTTAAATAAAGTTTCTTCATCTGATATGAAGCGAGTTTTTATCGTCAAAAACAACAAATTTGAAGCAGTGCTTTTAAATATGGACGAATACGAAAGACTAAGCGAAGCTGTGGTGCTTTTAGAAGCGATTTATTCAAACCAAAAAAAGGAAAATAATGGCAATTAAACAAATCCAGTGCAGACAAAAATATAATATAAGCTATGAAATTATCGGACAAGGAAAAGAAGATATTTTGTTTTTGCATGGTT
>JAGAZK010000206.1 GCA_017940085.1 Campylobacter sp. | reverse complement strand
TTTAAATTTGCTCTAAATTTAGCCTAAATTTATTGGCAAATTTGGAGCAAATTTATTAAATTTACTCCAAATTTATTGTTATTATGCTTTTTTCTCGCTTACGATATTTACGATATTTTCACCGACCATAACAGCGATTTTTGCCATAAATTCAGCTGGACTTGTAAATCCTACACAAGAGCAGTTGATTTCGCCAAGCACATATTTATCATTGCCGTTCTCATCGGTATCAAGAATAAAATCCGCTGTCCAAATCAAAGGCAAATCGTAATTTCCAAGCTTCGTGCGAATTTCAGGCAGTCTATCTAAAAACCAGCCGATTAAGTTTTCCCAATCTTTTGGCTCATCATAGCGATATTTCGCACCGCTAAAAAGTGTCGCACTAAATGCGTCTCCGCCCTCTGCTGGTTTTTTATGCACGACATAAACAGGCGTTTTATAAAGCATTAAAATACGAATTTCACCCTCTTTTATGCGTGGCAAAAATGTCATATCTACTAGCATTCCATTATCGCCGATTATGTATTGTTCGCAAAAGTCCATAAATTCGCCAAGTTTTCGCTCTTCTGAGTGATTGTCTTTGGCTTCGGTGCAAATGATTTTAGTATCAAGCGGCAAGCTATCAAATTTGCCATAATCTGCCGCATTTTCTAGGCGAACACGCCAAATTCCTTCGCCAGTGGATCCGCGATTTTGTTTTAAAACTCTCTCGCCTTTTGCTAGGGATTTTGGGAAAGTGCTTTTAAATTTAGCTATATCATAATACGCATAAGTATCATCAGGCACGAGTTCTGTGTCGGCAAGTTTGGTTAGAGCGTCTTTTGCACCATATCCTATCATTGCATCTGGGTGTGGCATACCTACAAGCCCGTCCGCACAGAGTTTTCTTAGCATTTCAAAATAAAGCTTTTCTTCTTTGATATTTCCCGGATTTACCCTTGAAACATAGCCGTCAGCATTATCTCTGACGAATTCATAGATTTTTTTGCTCTCATTTTCGTTTCGCAAAATCTCATCACTTAATTGGATAACTTCACCTTTCCAGCCGTGAGTGCTTAAAGCATTTACCATCGGCATAGTATCTCGTCTGTGTCCGTCTTCGCCTTTGTCCGTGCCACCGATTGCTTCAAAAAAAACAATGTGTTTTTTCATAAATTCTCCTTAAAATAAAAATGTAACTTTTTAGTTTAGCCAAAATTTAGTTAAAAGCCCTTGAATTTAAGCAAATTTTAATTTAACCAAATTTATCGTATAATGTTCGCAAATAAATTTAAAGGAGAGATTATGAGATTTAAAAAATTTGGTATTATTGTATTTGTAGCTGTATTTTTGGTAGGTTGTGCTGAGATTTTTGATAGTATTGACAATCAAATCTCACAAATTGGCTCTTCGCAAACTAGCACAAAAACTGATAAAACCACGCAAACAAGCAAAACAACCCCAACTACCACAAAAAGCGGTGTCAAAAATAGCTCGGCAGATTTTTTCACGGCTATGGGAGATAGTGAAGCTGCAAGTATAGTAAAAGGCACTCATAAAAATACTCCGTCTTGGTTCGCACAAAGCAAAACCACACTTGGTGCTTCAAATGATGCCACAAATTTGCAAAATATGAAAGCATCACTAGCTATCATCAAGCAAACCAACGCCAAACGCAAAAGCGAAGGCAAATCCGCACTAAAAGTTAGCCATAAGATGATGGCAATCTCGCAAATTCGCACAAATTATGCAGCTCATTATAAATTTTCTCACGCTCCGCTAACTGGCGTGGCACGAGTGGCTGAAAATCTAGCCAAAGGTCAAGCAAACGGCACTGTGGCGGTAAATGCGTGGTATAGCGAAAAATCAAACTGCCCGAATAAATCAGACAAAAACTGCAAATTTAGTGCAAAAACGGGGCATTATTTAAATTTGGTAAATTCAAGCTATTTGGTTACGGGTGCCGGTTTAGCAAATAAAACTTACGGCGGAGTTTATGGCTCTGGCGGAAACGCTTATACTATCGAGCAATACGAAGCTATGTTTAATAAATGGTTAAACGGGAAATAATTTGTAAATTTAAATAATAAATTTTGTTCTATAAATTTGTAGTTTTAGGCAAGAAATTTGGAGAATTGTTCTAGTAAATTTGTGATAAATTTGGTTAAAATTTGATCGTAAATTTAATAAATTTATCAAACTTCAAGGAGTTTTTATGCAAAGACGAAGTTTTTTAAAAAATTCCGCCCTATTTGGCACAGCAGTATTTAGTAGCAGTATATTTGGCGTAAATTCGCTTTTTGCAAATGAAAATTCAAAAGGAAAAAATATGGCAAATTTAGTTCCAAATTATGAGTTGAACAACGGCGTGAAAATCCCAATTTTAGGCTATGGTACTTGGGATATAAGAGGAAGCAAAGGTCAAAAGGCTATCGAAGATGCCTTAGAAGTTGGCTACCGCCACATTGACTCAGCGCAGTATTACCGAAATGAAGATATAGTTGGAAATGCCGTGCGAAATAGCGGGATTGCTAGAAGTGAGATTTTCGTAACTTCTAAGCTTCAATGGGGTGCAAATGTCGGCAAAGACGGGGCAAAAAGAGCATTTGAAAAAAGCCTAAAAGAGCTTAAATTTGATTATATTGATTTGTATCTAATACACGCACCTTATGGCGATATTAATGGCATTTGGGCTGGATTTTGTGAGTTAGTGGGGCAAGGATTAGTAAAATCAATCGGCGTTAGCAATTTTAGCGTAAATTTAGTGCAAGAATTATGCAACGAATTCCCCGTAAAACCGGTGCTTAATCAAATTGAACTTCACCCTTTTAATCAGCAAATCTCCACTCAAAAAGGGCTTGATGAATTAAAAGTTGCGACTGAAAGT
>JAGAZK010000205.1 GCA_017940085.1 Campylobacter sp. | reverse complement strand
TCTTCATAAAACTCGAAAACAATCTTTTTTGGATCTATTTTATATTCTTCAATCAAGCTAAAAAGCTCTCTTTGAAAATGCGGATTTCTGATACTCACAGCTGAAATTTCAATAAAAATTTGGCTATTAATTTTATTAAATATTTTTTCTTTAAACAGCGTTTTTAGCGAATTTAGATCATATTCTATTTCAAGACCGAGTTTGTTTATGATTTGAATTAAATTTGTTTTTGTTATGTTTTCAAATTCTAAATTTACTTTTTGGACTAAATATATTAAATTTGGTTGATTTTTTAGTGATTTTATAGTTTGAAATTTAAAAGAAAACTCGCCATTTTGGAGTAAATTTGCTATTCTTTGTTCGTATAAATCCAAATCAACAACTTTATCTTGATTGAGCAAATTATACGAAAGCGTAGAAATCGCATTGCTAAGGCTTTTGATAAATGGGGTAGTGCTAAAAGCGATCCTTACTTCTATATCATTAATGCCATTTTTGTTTATTTCTATGCTAAAAGTCTTAAGCAAATGCTCTAAATCATTTCTATGATCAAAAACTGCCAAAAAATAACCATTTATAAACCGACCTATTGGGACATTTTTGATTTTGTGTTTTTCTAAAAAGCTATTAAATGTGATAATAAAATTTTTAAGCACAAAATCAACATTTTCAAGCCCATATCTATCAGTAATCTCATCTATATTTTTTATGCCAATTACTGCTAAAATTTTATTTTTGTTGGCTTTTCTTTTAACAAATTTACCAAATTTGTGCCTATTAAAGACATTTGTTACTGGCTCTATATCACTAGTATTAAAGACATTGTAAATCATATAAAAATTATAATAAACATAAAAAAGGCTCAAAATTGCGAATAATATAATATCTCTTTGTTCTATATCTTCAAAATTAAAAAAAGTATAAATCCATAAAAAAATCAGTATTATAAAAGGAATTGAAATTTTAAGAGCGGTAAAAAATCTTTTTACACGCTCTTTATGTTGTGAATATAGCATTAAACATCCAAATGCTTGACATCTTTTGCATGGCGTTGGATATATTCTCTTCTTGGCTCAACTTCATCGCCCATAAAAAGCTCAAATATATCACTAGCTGTTTGCATATCATTGACATCAATTTTTAAAAGTCTGCGATTTTCTGGATTCATTGTAGTTTCCCAAAGCTGATCTGGATTCATTTCGCCAAGACCTTTGTATCTTTGGATGTCAGCACCTTTTTTGGCACTTTCTTCTATTTCATTTAGGATTTTGATTGGATCTTCTTTGAGATCAATATCTCTTTCTTTGATTTGGGTATAAATTCGCATAGCTTCTTCATATAGCACATTTGTAAATAACAAATCATTTACAACAAGTTCTTCAAGCCCATTTGGAGTTTGGGCATAAATACGGATTTCGCTATCATTAGCGTATGAATTTAATATATTAAATCCATCTTCTTTGATTTTTTTGGTTAAAATTTTGAAAAGTTCTTTGAAATCTTTTTCAATCAAATTTGGATTTTCTATCATATAGCGAACTGCACTAATGATATTAAAGCGTTTTTTAAGATCATTTAAAATACTTCTATAATGTGCGATTATTTTTAAATAATCCATCAAATCGGCATTTCCTATACCTTCAAATTCACGAGTTTCAATACCTGTTTCAATCAAAAATTCATTTAAAGCTTTTTCGTCTTTTAAATAAATTTTCTTTTTACCTTTTTTATACAAATAAAGTGGTGGTTGAGCCAAATAAACATGACCTTTTTTGATAATAGGAGTAAGAAATCTAAAGAAAAATGTCAAAATCAAAGTCTGAATATGACTTCCATCAACATCAGCATCTGTCATAATGATGATTTTGTGGTATCTAAGCTTGTCTTCGCTAAATTCATCACCCACGCCACAACCAAAAGCTGTAATCATATTTTTAATCTCTTCAGATTGCAAAATTTTATCCAAACGAGATTTTTCAACATTTAAAATTTTACCGCGAAGTGGCAAAATAGCTTGAAATGCTCTATCTCGTCCCATTTTTGCAGATCCACCAGCACTATCACCTTCAACTAAATAAATTTCGCATTCACTTGGGTCTTTACTTTGACAATCTGCTAATTTGCCCGGAAGTGTGCCTACGCTGTTGATATTATCTTTTTTGCGTGTCAAATCTCTTGCTTTTTTGGCTGCTTCTCTACCACGGGCGGCTAAAAGAGCTTTGCCCATAATAGCTCTTGCTTCATTTGGATTTTCTTCAAAATATTTACAAAGTGTATCAAATACCATTTTTTGGACTATTGGTTTAACATAGCTAGATCCGAGCTTACCTTTAGTTTGACCCTCAAATTGCGGTTCAGGCACTTTTACACTTATTACAGCAATCAAACCTTCTCTTATATCATCGCCTGTAATTTTAGTGTCTTTTTCTCTAGCAGAAGCATTTGCAGCTATATAATTTGTGATAGCTCTAGTTAGTCCAGCTCTAAATCCAGCTTCATGAGTTCCACCTTCTGGAGTGCGGATATTATTTACAAAACTCAATAAATTTTCGCTATAAGTTTCATTATAAAGCAAAGCAAAATCCACTACTACATCTTCTTCACCGCCACTAAAACTTACTGCTTTGCTTACAGCATTTACTTTATTCATATCACTTACAAAGCTCTCAAGTCCGCCTTCAAAATGATAACTTTCATTAAATCCATCTCTGTGATCAATAAAATTTATAGTAATTCTTGGATTTAAATAAGCAAGTTCTTTAAATCTCTCAGATAAAATTCCTTTATCAAATTCAGTTACTTCAAATATTTCATCATCTGGCCAAAATTCCACGCAAGTTCCACTTTCTTTTGTATCACCGATTTGGGCTAATTCATTTTGTGGTATGCCTTTGGCAAATTCTTGACTCCAAATATGTCCGTCTCTTTTGATATTTAAAAGCAATTTTTTAGAAAGTGCATTTACAACAGAAACTCCCACACCGTGCAAACCACCGCTTACTTTATAAGTGTCTTTGTCAAATTTACCACCAGCATGAAGCACAGTCAAAACGACAGTTGCAGCAGACACATTTTCAGTCGGGTGCATATCTACAGGGATCCCACGACCATTATCTGTGATTTTTGCAGATCCTTCAGTTGTAAGCTCTACATTGATAGTATCACAATATCCAGCCATTGCTTCATCAATTGAATTATCAACAACTTCATAAATCATATGATGAAGACCACCGATATTTGTATCACCTATATACATACCAGGGCGTTTTCTAACAGCTTCAAGCCCTTTTAAAACCTTAATATTTCCAGCACCATAATTTTGCATTTATTACCTACCTTTATTCATTCATTGGAACAATAATTGTTTTTAGTTCTCCACTTTCTAGCACAAAAGGGAGTGTTGGATCATTAAATCCTAGTTTAAATTCAGTATTTTCTATACTTGAAAGAAAATCTAAAATAAATTTAGTCTTTACAACAAAACTAAAACTATCGTTTAAATTTAAATCATAATTTATTCTTGTTTTTGCTTCGCTATTATCTTCATTGTGGCTTTCAAAAAGTATATTATCGCTATTGAAAGTAATTTTAATATTTTCTGAGAGCATAGAAATAGTTTTTATACCATCTACCATTTTATCTCTATCTAAATTTATATTATTTTTAAAATCATCTTTAATGATTTTTTCATAATTTGGATAATTTCCATTAATTAATTTTGTAAAAAACTCAAAATTTGGAGAAATTGCTATAAATATGTTTTCATCATAATAAATTTCTATATCTTCAAAAAATAATTTTTGAATTTCTGTGATTGCTTTTTTAGGAATAATTAATTTAAATTCTTTTCCTAAAGCTAAATTTAGTTTATAAATACTAAGTCTTTTATTATCAGTAGCTACTAAATTTATCTTTTGATCTTGAATATCCAAAAGAGCTCCTGTGATTTCTATTTTTGGACTTTGGACATCAATACAAGGCGATATTTTTTTGAGAGATCTACTAATTATTCCTGCATTTATTTCAAATTTGCTTTTGTCATCTGTATTTGGAAAAGCAGGAAAATCACTTGGATTTTGCATAGGGAGTTTGTATTTTGAATTGTTTTGTCTTATAAAAATATATTTATCATCAGTCTCAAGCGTAATATCTCCATCTTTTAGACCTTTTATGATTTGGAGAAGTTTGGTTCCATTTGCTGTGGCTTGTCCTTCTTCATTGATCGTGATATTGTTTGATATTTTGTAAGCAAGACCAATTTCATGATCTGTAGCTTTTATGTTTAGAGTATCACCTATAGCTGATATGAAAATATGAGAATTAATTGAGCTTAAATCTTTCTTTTCAAGATATGGATTTACATTTGCTACGATTGATTCAAGAATGCTTTTTTTGACTAAAACCTTCATGATTTTTCCTTTTTTAAATTTTAATATTTATTTTTAGTATTAGTTATAGGCGTGAATTTGTGAAAATTTATTTCAAATGATGATATTTTGTATTTTTTGACTTGAAAAAATTTATTTTTATTTTCACATATTTTCACATTTATTCCTTTGAAACTATTTTATTTTTTAGTTCTTCTATTGTCGCTTTAAAATATGAATCTTTATCCATTATTTCGTTGATTTTTTTAATATTATGACTGACTGCACTGTGATCTTTTAGCCCAAAATGAATTGCAAGTTGTGGCATTGAATTTGGTGTTAGATTTTTTGCTAAATATATACAAATTCTTCTAGCATCAACGATTTTTTTGGTTTTATTTTTGCTTTTTATATCTGCTATTTTCACATTTGTTTCTTTTGCCACAATTTTTATTATATTTTCAAGTGAAATATTTTCTTTTTTTGCTTTAATTTGGTCTTTTATTATGTTTTTTGCAAACTCAATTGTGATATTTTGGTGCATTAAATTTGCATAAGCATTGATTGTAGTTAGTGCTCCTTCAATCTCACGAATATTATCACCCATATTTATAGCGATATAATTAATAATTTCATCATTTAAATCTATCCCATCAAATTGACATTTCATTTTGATTATTTTTATTTTTGTTTCAAGTTCTGGTGGTGTAATATCCGCACTCAAGCCAGATTCAAAACGACTTTTTAATCTTTCTTCAAATCCGTGAAGTAATTTTGGTGCTTTATCCGAAGTAAGGACTATTTGACCTTGTTTTTCACGGATAGCATTAAAAGTGTGAAAAAATTCTTCTTGAACTGCTTCTGATCTACTAAAAAATTGAACATCATCTATAAGCAAAACATCGCAATTTCGGTATTTTTCTTTAAATTTAGACATTGTTCCGTCTTTTGTATTTCTAGTATTAAGAGCAAATGTGAAATCATTCATAAATTGTTCAGCAGTTACACAAATAACGGATTTATTTTTTTCTAAACAATAATTTCCAATTGATTGCAAAAGATGAGTTTTGCCAAGCCCAGTTGAGCCATAAATAAAAATCGGATTATATTTTTGACCAGGATTTTGAGCAGCGTCTTTTGCTAAAGAATAAGCAAATTGATTTGAGTTTCCAACCACAAAATTATCAAATACAAACTCAGGATTTAAAACAGAGCTTTGAGTTTTGATTAAATTTGAACTATATTTTTTATTATTGGTTTTGCTTTTTTGGTTGATTATTTTAATTTCTGGTCTAATGCCGTTTTTGACTTCAAAAAAATGAGCTATTTTTTGTGAATATTTTGTTTGAATAAATTTAGCCAAAATATCGTTTGGAGCTGTGAAAACTACTTTATCATCATTTGATAATTTTTCATCAAATTTCAGCTGTGAAATATAATTTTGAGCTTCGTTTTTAGAAATCTCATCGCACAAAAGATTTAAAATCTCATCAACAGCCAAAAAAAATCCTTTATAAATATCAAAATTCTTGCCATTTTAGCAAAATTTTGATTAAAATTACATTATTGATACACAAAAGCATAAATTATAAAATGGAGATTAAATGTTAATTTTAGGTATAGATCCGGGCACAAAAAATTGTGGCTATGCTGTGATTGAAAAAAATCTTGGTAAAAAAACTCTCATTGAAGCAGGACTTATCAAAATCGCACCAGATAATTTGCAATTTCAAATCACTCAACTTTGCGAGGGCTTGGATTTGATTTTCAAGACTCACAAGATCGATTTTGTCGCAGTTGAGGATATATTTTTTGCTTACAATCCAAAAACAGTTCTAAAACTTGCTCAGTTTCGTGGAGCCCTAAGCCTAAAAATTTTGCAAGTTCATGGTAAATTTGCTGAATATACTCCACTTCAAATCAAAAAAGCAATCACAGGCAAAGCCAAAGCCGATAAAGAACAAGTCGCTTTTATGGTCAAAAAAATGTTAGGGATTAATAAACAAATCAAACCTCTTGATATTACAGATGCGATAGCTGTGGCATTAACTCATAG
>JAGAZK010000204.1 GCA_017940085.1 Campylobacter sp. | reverse complement strand
TCTAGCTCTCGGTGTATCCACCCGCGAGATTCAAGAGCACTTAGCATTAGAGAAGGTGCTAGGCTTCAAAGTTTCCCTGATGATTATGCTTTTTGTGGAAGCGACCAGTCAAAAAGATTGCAAATCGGAAATGCCGTTCCGCCGCTTCTTAGCATTGCTTTGTCAAATTCGGTTTTAGAGTTTTTAGGAGAAAATTATGTTTAGTAGCGATGATTTTAAAGAATACAGAAAAAAACTTGGTTTTTCATCAAAAGCGGATTTCAAAAATAAATGGCTGATAGATAAAAATCCGCCAAAATTTAAAGATATTTTATAAACGGAGATTTTATATGAACACACTAGGCATAAAATTACGACTTACGACTTTTGGGGAGAGCCACGGCGTGGCGATTGGTGGCGTTTTGGACGGCTTTCCGGCGGGTGTGAAAATCGATACTAAATTTTTACAAGCCGAGCTAGATAAACGCAAACCGGGCGGTAAATTTGCCACTTCTCGCAAAGAAAGCGATGAGGTTCAGATTTTAAGTGGCGTGTTTGATGGGCTTAGCACGGGCGCACCGATAGGATTTGTGATTTACAACGCAAATCAGCACTCAAAAGACTATGAAAATTTAAAAGAACTTTTTCGCCCGGGACACGCTGATTTTGGCTATTTTGCTAAATACGGCATTAGGGATTACAGAGGCGGCGGCAGAAGCTCGGCAAGAGAAACGGCGATAAGGGTCGCAGGTGGGGCATTTTCGCAGATGCTTTTAAATGAATTTGGTATAAGTGTGAAAAGTGGCGTTTTAAGCGTCGGGGAAATAAAGGCTGAGAATTTAGATTTCGCAAATGCCCAAAATAGCGAGATTTTCGCGCTTGATAAAGGTGTGGAGAACGCACAAAAAGAGCTTATCGCAAATTTAAAGAAAAAAGGCGAAAGCGTGGGCGCAAGTGTGCTAACAATCGCAAATGGCGTGCCAAAGGGGCTTGGCGAACCGCTTTATGCTAAGACAGACGGGCTAATCGGCGGAGCTTTTATGGGGCTAAACGGCGTAAAAGCCGTAGAAATCGGAGACGGCGTGGAAGCTTCAAGCAAATTTGGCTCTCAAAATAACGATTTTATGGATAAAAATGGCTTTAAATCAAATCACGCAGGGGGCATTCTAGGCGGTATCACAACAGGTGAGCAAATCATCATAAAAACGCATTTTAAGCCAACCCCTAGCATATTTGCCGACCAGCCGACTATTGATAAAAACGGCAATGAAACGATTTGTTCGCTTCGTGGTCGCCACGATCCTTGTATCGGGGTGCGTGGCAGTGTCGTCTGCACGGCACTTGCAAGGCTAATCATCGCTGATTTGCTTTTATTAAACGCAAGTGCAAATTTGGGGAATTTAAAGAAAATTTATGGGTAAATTTATAAAGGATAAAAAAATGAGAAAAATTTTAATTTTTTGTTTGTTTTGCAATTTTGTTTTTGGTGGTGTTGCAAATACTAAAAATATTTGGACGAATGCGGATATAAATGGTGAAAATATAGTATGCGATGGAGAAATTTATAATAGTTCAGGTGCTGGTGCGACATACGCTTTTGATAATACAATGATAATTTGCCCTTTGGAAAATGATAAAAATAGTGCAAAATTCGTTATTTCAAGCGATGATAATAAAGCGGTTTTTGGAGAGAATTGTAAATTAAAGCAAAACGAAGGTTGGCTTTGTGAGACAAAAAAAGATATTAACATGGAAAATGTAAAACTTAATGGCGGTAACGATAATATAGAATTTTTTGATGAAACTGAAATTTTTGAAAGCGGTAGATTTTGGTTAAAATAAAAACTCTTCCAAACTGGGACGAAATTTTCCCATTAAAATCGGGGTTAGAAAGTGTAACTTATATAAAACCGACCATTAAAAATAAAAATATAATTGTGGGCGAATTTAGCTACTATGCGGGGCAGGATTTTGAGAAGCAGGTTACGCACCATTATGATTTTATCGGCGATAGGCTAATCATCGGCAAATTTTGTCAAATCGGGGCTGGGGTGGAATTTATGATGAACGGTGCAAATCACGCTATGGGCGGTATTAGCACATTTCCGTTTTATATTTTTAAGGGCTTTTCGCAAGACGCTCCGAGCCTTGATAAATTGCCAATCAAGGGCGACACGGTGATCGGTAACGATGTGTGGATAGGACAAAATTCGCTTATCTTACCAGGAAGCAAAATCGGCGATGGCGTGATAATCGGTGCTAGTAGCGTAGTCATCGGCGAAATACCGCCGTATAGCATAGTCGCCGGAAACCCAGCACGGCTAATTCGCAAACGCTTTGATGATGAGATGATAAATTTGCTCTTAGAGTTTAAATGGTGGGACAAAAGCGTGGGTGAAATCGAAAATTTGGGCGAAATTCTTTCAAGCGATGATTTGCAAAAAGTAAAAGAAGAAATCAAAAAAATGCTAGGGAAATTGTAAATTTAACAAGGAATTTAATGAAAAGCGGAGAGTATTATATCGGCGATTTGGCGTGGATTTTGCAGTATGAAAATTTGGAGTTTGTAAGCTCGTTTGAAGACGGCGAGATCGGCAAATTTGATGATGGAAGCGAGTTTGTTAAATTTGAAGTTGTCATTGGCGACTACGCCGATAATACTGGCTTTTTGTATAGCGTTAAAAGCGAAGTTTTTGGGATAATCCCGGTCAAATTTATAGATAAAGAATTTCTAAGCGAACAAATGCTAACACTTAAAAATGGCGTGATTTGTAATAAATTTAGCGGTTACGAAATCGCTAAAACGCACGAATTTAAAAGCGATTTTGTGGTGCAAAAAGGCGAAAATTTTATTAAATTTGGCGAAATTAGGCTAAATTTAAGCGAATAAATTTAGTTGTAAAATAAAGCGTTTTGTATTTTTGGGGTTGTATTGGTGCTACCACAAAGACTAAATTATTGCGATTAAACACAAGCAAATTAAATTTATTTAAATTTGCCCTAAATTTAGGGCAAATTTAAGCTAACAAAACTAAATGAATTTAGAATTTTTATTTGACAAAGGATTTTTTGCTTCACTTGCGTTCGTAGCTGCAAGCAAAGGAGATATTTTTTAAGTTGTGAAGCACAAATGACCAAGACAGGCTTGAACGCCTGTCGCAAGGAAATGCAGTGCAAACTCTTAAAAAATAATCCAAAAAAACCAAAGTCAAATTAAAATTTGTAGTTATACCCCACAAACAATCCTGTATTTGTAAATTTGGCTCCTTTTGCAGTAGTTGTAAGTATCACACCACCAGCATCTATACCGTCTGTTTTATCTTTGTAGCTGATTTGATCAAATTTAAAGCCAAATTCAAGCTCACCTTTATCTTTTAAATCATAAATAGCACCAAGTTTAGCTCCAAAAATAAAGCCATTTTGACTGTAGCTATGAGATAAGCTTGCGATAGAACTACCAAAACTAAAATCCACATCCAAAATAGAATATCCGGTATAAAGCCCCAAAATGCCCTTGAAATTTTGATTAAATAAGCTAAATTTAGGCGTGAAGTCAGCTCCTAAAATAAAATCATTGCTACTCCAATTGATATTTGTTTTCCAATATTCCATATTATTATAAATATTAGAATTATCTTCGGCTTCAAAATTATGTCTTACAAGCCCGTAAGCTCTAGCAATATCAAAATCATAACCGATTTTTAACCCTAAATTTGGCACAATATCAGAGTATGAATCGGTCATAGGATTCGCATTACGCGTTATTCCGCCACCTATATCAACTATTTTGTCAAAATTATTCATTTTGCTCTTGTTTGCACCAATTTGGGCTCCGATAAAAAAGCCGTCTAAATTTACAGCTACTGCACTGCTTGTGATACTGGCTGCCAATACTGCAGCGACACCAAATTTGCTAAATTTGTTCATTTTTTTCTCCTTTTTAGGCTTGGCTTTTGGGCTATTTTATGGGAGATTTGTCCAAACTCGCTTAATAGACCCTTCTAAGTCTTATTTACGCTCGTTTGGACTGCACAACCCACAAAATAGCTCCAAAATCCTGTGCCTTGATTAAATTTATTAAAACAATCAAATTTGCTTTCATTTTGACGACAAACTAAATCAAAACGACAAAACAAATCCGATAATTTCTAAAGCATTATTCTACCCCCCCCTATTAAAATTAGCTTAAATCGCACTAAATTTTTCAAAATTTTTGAAATTTGAATAAATTTGGGGAAATTTGGTCCATTTATCAAAATTTGCTAAAATTGCCGTTTTAAAGGATAAAATTGAAAGAGCTTTTGCAAATAGCTGTCAGAGCTGCATTTGATGCTGGGAATGCAATTTTAAAGCATTATGATAATTATGATTTGAAGTATAAAACAGACAAATCCCCGCTTACAAGCGCTGATTTAGCAGCAAATGAAGCAATATTTACAAATCTTATTAAAACCCAAATCCCAATTTGTTCAGAAGAACAAATTTTAGTAAATGATGATATTTCCACATTTTGGCTTGTTGATCCTATGGACGGGACTAGGGAATTTATCAAAAAAAACGGGCAATTTTGCGTATGTATAGCTCTAATCCAAAACGCAAAACCAACGCTTGGCGTGATTTTTATCCCGCTTAAAAATGAGATTTTTTTTACTCTAAATGGTCAAATTTACAAAAATGATATTTTACTAAATACTTCAAATTTAGGCGATAAAACCATAATTTGTAGCAATCAAACGACAAATAATGGCAAAACAGCCAAATTTGCGACTAAATTTGGATTAAATTTAAATAAATGTGGCTCTGCGATTAAATTTTGTCATTTAGTTAGTGGTAATGCGAGCGTGTATCTAAGGATAAGTGGATCAAATATTTGGGATATAGCAGCTGGGGATTGTTTGCTTAGAAATAGTGGCGGGGCAGTGATTTGCCTAAAAACCAAAAAACCATTTGAATATAGTCTTAAAAATCTAAAAAATGATTATTTTATCGCATTAAACTCTCATCAAATATCAAATTTGACAAAATATTTAGATTATTTGGATCAAAAGGCATAAAATGTCAAAAAGTGTTTTTATTTTAGCATTTATTATAGCTACTCGGTTTTTTGGATTATTTATAATTTTGCCAGTATTTAGTGGGGAGGCTCTAAATTTAAATGGTGCAAACGAGTTTTTACTCGGTCTTACGATCGGGATTTATGCCATTGCTCAAATGATTTTTCAAACTCCTTTTGGGGCATTAAGCGATAAAATCGGGCGAAAGATTACGATTTTTTTAGGACTTGTAATTTTTATTATTGGGTCTTTGATTTGTGCTGTGGCGAGTGATATTTTTGTTATGCTTTTTGGTAGATTTATTCAAGGCTGTGGGGCTGTGGGAGCCGTAGCTACTGCTATGATAGCAGATCTTACAAATGAACAAAACCGCTCAAAAGCAATGGCGGTAATCGGGGCAATGATAGGGCTGTCTTTTATTATTTCATTGGTGATCGCAGCTCCAATTTGTTCTAAATTTGGCTTAGCAGGATTATTTTATTTATCTGCGTTTTTGAGTGTGATTTGTGCTTTGCTTTTGTTGGTTTTGCCAAAAGAAACTGCCAAGCTCAAAACTAGGAAAATCAAATTTGCACTTTTGTTTTCTAGGTCAAATTTACTCATATTAAATTTGGCAAATTTAGTCCAAAAAATGTTTATGAGCATTATGTTTTTTATTATTCCTTTATACTTCGCAAGAAATACAAATTTAGCAAATTTAAATCAAATTTATGAAATTTGCGGTGTTTTTGGCTTGATTTGCATGGCGATTGCTGGTATGTTTGGGGACAAAAAAGGCAAAGCTCTTTTAATACTCTCATTTGTTTTATTTTATTTTTCGTTTTTGAGTTTTGGGGAGAGTTTGATTTATGTTAGTATTGTGGTGTTTTTTATAGCATTTTGTCTAAATGAGCCGATTTTGCAAAGTTTAGCTAGCAAAAAAGCCCCTGTTAGATTTCGTGGAGAAATGCTTGGGATTTTTACTTCTTTTGGGTATCTTGGAAGCTTTTTGGGTGGTTTGATTGCTGGGATATTTGCACTAAATTTATTAATAATTTGTGCTTTGATTTGCGTTGTTTTATTGTTTTTGTTAAAAAAATTGCGTTGATTTCATAAAATATTAAAATAATTTTAATTTGATAAATTTATCTATTTTAAATTTTTTGTGTTATAATTAAGAAAAATTCTTATTTAGGTATCAAAAAGTGAAAAATTATGTTTTTTTATTTAGTGTTGCGATTTTTACTTTTGTAACACTTATCGGTGCTTCTTGGTATTTTTTGCATACTCATACTTTAGCTTATGAAAATTATAAATTTGTAGATGATAAGACACATTTTTTAGAAAATATACAAAAAAAATCATATCTTGCTATAAATCATGTCAAAGATTATTATGAAGGATTTGCCAAAAAAAATAATATAGCACAAAAAGTTCAGGATTTAAACGAGCTAAGATCAGAGTTTAAGTCAAATTATACTTTAGAATTTAACGAAATCTCAAAAGATTTTGATGCTTTTATTGATGATTTAGAAAAAGCTAAAAATCAACAATATTTAACCATAGAAAATATAAAAGAAATGGAATTGTTTTTTAGTAAATTTAATTCTAAATTAAACAATGTTTATCAAAATTCTCACGCACAAGCCGAGCTTGAGAGTGAAAAATTTACAACAAGTATCAAAATGCAATTTTATTTAGCACTTGGCATTATTACGCTTATATTTGTTATTATATTAATTAGTATTTTTATCGCAAAAAATAATCACAAATCTAGAATCAAAAAACTAAATGAGCAAATAAAAGAAATTTATTCACTTCTTCAGATACAAAATATACCAAATATAACAACCAAGCTAAATAAAACGCTTCAAGATTTGAGTGATGAGATACAAAAACAAGCTCAAAATAGAAAAAATATTTTGGATTATATGCACAATGTCTTTACTCAAGCACAATCTGGTAAAATAAAAAAATTAGAAATGGATTTTGAATACGATCCAGTTTTCAACAAAGCTTTAGAATCTCTAATGGACGCTATAGATAGTGTTTGCAATCTAGCAAGTGATGATTTAGAAGATTTAGTTGGAGTTTTGGAAGCACTAATAAATGACAATTATTTTATCAAAACAAAAAAATGCAATTCAAAAGCCGAAAAAGCTATAGAAGAAATACGAAATAAACTAATTTCTTTAAATATTAAAAACAATGAAGAAAAAACAAACAATCAAATAAATCAAAATATCAATTATGATATAAATTAAATTTTTGTAATCAAATTTGATACTTTATTTTGGGTTAATATTTCCTTTAAAATAATTTGTTAGAATTGCGAGAAATTGCTTAAGGAGAAATGTATGCTAAAAAAACTAACACTAGCATTTTTGTTGGCGTTTGCAAGTTTGCAAGCAGATGAAATAAAAGGATATATTGGATATTCTTTTAATGACAATGGTGTCAATAAAGACGACAAACCAATCTTTGAACTCGCTTATAATTACTACGATCATAGTGATTTTGTAGCCAAAGGTGTATTTTCAACTACAAATAGAATTTATAATCTAAGTGCCGCTGGGGGTTGGAAATTTGATTTAGGAAATTCTGTATTAAGAGCTATGCCTATTGGGGCTAGTGTTGCTTATTTGAATACAAATCCTGATTGGAGATTGGCAGGATATTATGCCCTAGTAGAATGGCAACAAGACGGGATTATTGATCCAGATATGTATATGATAGCAAGTGCAAATTTTGCGTATTATTTCTATAGCGATAGAAGCGATAATAATAATCTTGCTGATGATGATTTCAATCCAAACGGCATCGGACTTGGTTTTGAAATGGGATACAATTTCACAAACGAACTAAGTGCTGGTGTGGCAGTAGGATACGAAAGAAAAAAAGATAGCGGTCGCTATCTAACAGATAATAAAACTATCAAATTAGCTGTAGGATATAAATTTTAATCTCTCAACAATGCCCAAATTTTGAATAAATTTGGGCAATTCTTAAATATATACTTAATTTTTGTTTAATTCAAAAAGTAATAAAATAACGCCGTTTGTTAAATTTAATCATTTGGAGAAATTGATGTCAAAAAATACCAGCTCTTATGCTTCTAAGCGTTATGTATTATATTTTGTTGTTACGATTGTAGCACTTATTTTGCCTTTTATTACTATAAATGGAAATCATTTTTTCTTACTTAGTTTTGACCACAAAAAACTAAATTTATTATTTACAGCTTTTGATATGCAAGAGCTTTATTTGATGCCTTTTGTGTTGATTATATTCTTTTTGGGTATATTTTTTCTCACTACTTTGGGTGGAAGAGTTTGGTGTGGATGGGCATGTCCGCAGACGATTTTCAGGGTAATTTATAGAGATTTAATTCAAACAAAATTATTAAAAATTCATTCAAATTTAAACAACAAACAAAAAAAGATAGAAGGAAAAATCGCAAAAAGAATTATTGGTGGAGTGATTTGGTCAATTTTGGCTGTGATTGCAGCTAGTAATTTAATGTGGTTTTTCGTCCCACCTGAAGATTTTTTCTCGTATTTACAAAACCCAAGCGAACATTTACTAACTTTTGGAATAGTGGCTGGATTTAGCGTATTTTTGATTTTTGATGTTATATTCTTAAAAGAAAAATTTTGTGTTTTTGTTTGTCCTTATGCAAGAGTGCAAAGCGTAATGTTTGATCACGACACAATTCAAGTGATTTATGATGAAAATCGTGGTGGGAAAATTTATGATGGACACAATAAACTCGGCAAAAAACCTCCGCAAGGCGGAGAATGTATAGGCTGCGAAGCCTGTGTGCATATTTGTCCTACTCATATAGATATTCGTCAAGGTATGCAACTTGATTGTATAAACTGCCTAGAATGCGTAGATGCCTGTAGTAAAGTAATGTCAAATTTGAAAAAACCAAGCCTTATTTCTTGGACAAGTGCTCATTCTCTCAAAACTGGCAACAAAGTTAAATATTTTAGATTTAGAACTATTGCTTATATGGTTATTTTGACAATAGCAACTATAGGTTTGTTAATAGCAATAACCAAAAAAGAAAATATGCTATTAAATATAAATAGAACCACCCAACTCTACAAAGTCCAAAAACAAGCTGATAATAGCTTTAGTGTTGAGAATTATTATGCGTTTTTGCTCCAAAATATAGATAGCAAAGACCATGAATATTATTTTGAAGTAAGCGATCCTAGAATACAAATAAAAGAGCCTCTTGAGAAAATTCATGTTAAATCTGGCTCTATGCGTAAATTTGTAGTGGTATTGAGCACAACCGAGACTTTAGTAAATGATCCTACTAAAGATACTCCATTAGAAATCAAAATTTTCGCATTTGCTGATGATGATAAACAAAATGTTAATACAACAAAAAGTGCTAGATTTGTATTTCCAAAAAGCAAAATCATAGAAGAAAAGCTCAATGAGTAAAAATCTCAAAAAACAAGATAGAATTGAGCAAATTTTAGAAGTCGGCACAGAATTATTCATAAAAAATGGCTATGATAAGACTAGCCTTAATCATATAGTCAAATTAAGTGGCGGTTCTCTTTCTACGATATATGCAAATTTTGGCAATAAGCTTGGTCTTTTTAATGCTATAATCGAGCGTTGGACTAGTAATTTTTCTATGCGAGTATGCAAAAAAATCAGCAATACAAAAAATATCACACTTGAAGAGTTTTTGACTAAATTTGGTGAAATTTATTTAGACCATATATTAAGAGAAAGATTTTTGGCATTTAAAAGAATTGTTTTGAGAGAATTTTTAAATGAAAATTCGCAAATTACTAAGATTTTTTTAGATAATGGAGTAAAACCGCTTATTAATATTTTGGTTGATTTTTTTAGTAGATCTGACATAAAACCTATAGTTAATGAAATAGATTTGGAATTATTAGCTTTTAGATTTTGTATTTTGCTCGAAGAGCCAATTATTTTTTACAAAGAATTTATCTACAAACAAGATAATTTCGAGTTTGATAAACAGCAATGGATTAAAAAATGTGTTGATTTCTTTTTAAATGGTGTTAATAATATTCATAAAATTTGACAATTAAACAAATTTTAACTATAATTGCGAACTTTAAAAAATGTAATTTATATTACAAAACAAGGAAAACTATGAAAAAAATATTGATTTTGGCAAGTTTTGCGTTGCTTATTTCTGGGTGTTCGTTTTTCAAAGGCAAAGATGAAAACGCAAATCAACAAATGCCGCCACTTCCTGTAGGTGTAGTTACTGCAAAAATGGGCGATATTCCAATTTCGCTTTCGTTTAACGGACAAATTGTTGGAGAACTTGATGTTATAATTAAAGCAAAAGTAACTGGAAGCATAGAAAAACAGCTTTTCACACCAGGTCAAGCCGTAAAAGAAGGCGATGTTTTATATGAAATTGAGCCTGACAAATATTTAGTAAATTTCAACAATGCCGCAGCTGAATTTAGGCGAGCTAGCAATTTAAAAGCTGCAAATGCAATATCTCAAAAAGAATTTGATGCTGTAAAAGCCGCTTATTCAAATGCAAAAATTGATTATGAGTATTCAAAAGTAAAGGCTCCGTTTTCTGGCGTTGTGGGAGACAATCTAAAAGATGTTGGAGCTTATGTAAGTCCAGCAGATGCTGATTTGGTAAGATTAACTAAACTTGATCCAATTTATGTTAAATTTGGTATTTCAGATGTCGAAAAACTAAAACTTGACACAAAATTAAATAATGGCGAATGGGAAAACAAAAACTCTCAAGTTAATATAAAAGTAGGCGGAAAAGACTATAATGGAACGCTTAAATTTATTGATAATGTCATAAATTCATACACAGCAACAGTCGATGCAAAAGCAGAATTTGATAATCCAAATTTAGAATTAAAACCAGGAATTTACACAAAAGTTACAGTTAATGGTTTTCATCAAAAAAATGGGATTAAATTACCACAAGTTGCTATTTTGCAAGATTTGAGCAATCCTTTTGTTTATGTAGTAGAAAATGGTAAAGTTGTTAAAAAAATTGTCAAGATTGTCTCACAAAATGCAACTGAAGCTGTAGTATCAGAGGGCCTAAAAGATGGGGATTTGGTTGTAATTGATAATTTCAAAAAAATTAGAGTTGGGGCTAATGTAAATCCACTAAATGAAGAAGCAAGAGCAAAAGAAATGCAAATGATGCAACAACAAGCCGCACAAAAAGCTATGGAAGGCAATAAATAATGTTTTCTAAATTTTTTATTGAAAGACCAGTTTTTGCAAGTGTTGTTTCTATAATTATCGTAATTGCAGGTATTATTTCAGCTACAGTTTCGCCTGTAGAAGAATATCCTCAGCTCACTCCACCACAAATCGTAGTTCGTGCTACTTATAGTGGTGCAGATGCTCAAACAATTGCAGATAGCGTTGCAGCTCCACTTGAAAATGCAATAAACGGCGTTGAAAATATGATTTATATGCAAAGCACTTCAAGCTCTGCTGGAGAATTAAATATAAATGTATTTTTTGAGATAGGAACAGATCCAGCTGATGCTAGAGTAAATATAAATAACCGCGTAGCCCCAGCTTTAAATCAACTTCCTGATGAAGTTAGACGATATGGTGTTTCTGTTTATGAGCGAAGTGGCTCTATGCTTGAAGTTTTGGCTTTTTATGACCCATCAGACGAAATGGACAAAATTGAAATGAACAACTATGTTAAGATTAATGTAGTTGAAGAAATAAAAAGAGTTCCAGGTGTCGGCGAAGCTTTTGCTATGACAAAAAATTATGCTATGCGAATTTGGCTTAAACCTGAGCTTTTGCACAAATATAATATAACCGCTCCTGAAATTGTAGCAGCTATTGGCGAACAAAACTCTCAGCGTTCAGCCGGTAAAATAGGCCAACAACCGAACAATATGGGCAATCCGTATGTTTTTTCAATCCAACCACAAGGTCGTTTGAAAACAGTCGAGCAGTTTGAAAATATAATCTTACGAAGCGATTCAAAAGGTAGCTTTTTGAGATTAAAAGATGTGGCAAGAGTAGAGCTTGGTGCAGATGATTATTCTGTGCAAGGTAAATATGAAGGCCACGAAATGGTGCCTTTGATTATATTTTTAAAAAATGGTGCAAATGCTATTGCTACAGTTGAAGCCGTAAATTCAAGAATAGATGAACTCAAAAAGACATTTCCAGGAAATTTAACATACGCAGTCGCTTATGATACTACTAAATTTGTTTCAATTTCAATAAAAGAAGTTATGAAAACATTTGCTGAAGCATTGTTATTTGTTATTTTTATTATGTATATGTTTTTGGGTAATTTTAGACCGACTTTTATCACAATGCTTGCAGTGCCAGTTTCAATTTGTGGTGCGTTTATAGGGATTTATGCACTTGGATTTTCTATAAATTTAATCACGCTTTTCGCGTTAGTTTTGGCTATTGGTATAGTTGTAGATGATGCTATTATTGTTATTGAAAATGTAGAGAGAATTTTGCACGAAGAGCGAGGGCTTAGTGTCAAAGAAGCCACAGTTAAAGCTATGAGAGAAATTACAAGCCCAGTTATTTCAATTGTGTTAGTTTTGAGTGCGGTTTTTATTCCTGTTGCGTTTATGGGCGGATTTACTGGCGTTATTCAAAAACAATTTGCTCTAACGCTCGTTTCGTCTGTAGTTTTTTCTGGTTTGGTTGCTCTTACGCTTACTCCATCGCTTTGTGCTTTGATTTTGAAGAAAAAAGAGAGTGAGCCATTTTGGCTAGTTAGAAAATACAATGAATTTTTTGCATTTTCAACAAGAGTATTCACAGCTGGGGTGGCAAAGGTTTTAAAACATGTAATCCCTAGTTTATTAATCGTGTGTGTGTTTATATTTTTTGTGGTTAAATTATTCCAAGCTACACCAGGAGCGTTAGTTCCAAATGAAGACAAAGGTGCAGTTTTAGCAATGGTAAATTTACCTTCGGCTATGACGCTTAAAAATACCCAAAAAACTACTGAATTTATTAAAAATGTCGCCAAACAAAATCCAAATGTCTTAACCGTAACAGAAATCGCTGGTTTTGATATGATTAGTAGTAGTTTGAAAGAAAATGGTGGCGGTATGTTTATCATGCTCAAAGATTGGGACGAGCGAAAAGGCTATGAAAATTCAAATTTTGCAATCGCAACAGAACTAAACCAAAAATTATATTTTGCAGATAGAAATTCAATGACTTATGCTGTTACGCCACCACCTATTATGGGACTTTCTTTAAGTGGTGGTTTTGAGCTTTTTGCACAAAGTTTAACTGGCAAAAGTTATATTGAAATCGAAGAAGATATGCAAAGAGTTGTCGCAAAAGCCAATGCTCACCCTGTGCTTACCCTTGTGCGAACTACTTTAGATACTGGCTTCCCACAATACAATCTTACAGTTGATGTAGAAAAATCAAAAATGCTTGGTGTGAATATTAGCGATATTTTTTCAACCATATCAGCAACTATTGGTCAATATTATGTAAATGATTTTAACTTACTTGGCAAGACTTTTAGGGTTTATGTAAGAGCCGATCAAGAATACAGAAGTTCTCCAGAAGATATTAAATTTTTGTATGTCAAATCAAAAACTGGTCATTTAGTTCCGCTTGATTCGTTAGTTACACTAGAAAGAAGTTTAGGTCCTGATACTGTTGATAGATTTAATAGTTTCCCAGCTGCAAAAATTATGGGTGAGCCAAAACCAGGATTTACATCAGGTCAAGCAATACAAGCTATTGATGAAATTATTCGTGAAGAATTAGGCAATGAATATTCAATTGGCTGGTCAGGTTCAGCATATCAAGAAGTAACCGCCACAGGAAAAGGCACGATAGCTTTTATTTTTGGTTTGATTTTTGTATTTTTGATTTTGGCAGCTCAATATGAGAGATGGCTAATGCCTTTGGCAGTTTTAACCGCTGTTCCGTTTTCGGTGTTTGGGGCGTTGCTGTTTAACTGGGCTAGGGGTCTAAACAATGACATATATTTCCAAATCGGACTTTTACTATTAATAGGACTAGCAGCCAAAAATGCTATTTTGATTGTTGAATTTGCTATGCAAGAGCATTTACACAACAATCGCTCAATCCCTGAAGCTGCGATTGAAGCTGCAAGAATGAGATTTAGACCTATTTGTATGACAAGTCTTGCTTTTACGCTTGGTGTTTTACCTATGGCAATAGCCACAGGAGCAGGAGCCGCTTCTCGCCACGCTATTGGAACTGGCGTTATGGGCGGTATGATAGCTGCTTCAACTATCGCTATTTTCTTTGTTCCATTATTTTTCTATCTATTAGAAAGCTTTAACGAGTGGGTTGATAAAAAAAGAAAAAAAGGGTCTTATAATGTATAAATTTACACTTTTATTTGTAGTTTTATTTATAACTGGTTGTTCTTTTCGTCCTGATATGCCAGAAGCAAATATTGAATTTACTTACGAAAAAACTAGTGAGCAACAAATTAAACAAGATTGGTGGAAAGATTTTGGAGATGAAAAACTAAATGAGCTAATCCAAACAGCCTTAGAAAATAACAATGATTTGTTGATTGCTTTAAATAATATGGATATAGCAGCAGTAAATTTAGGACTTGCAAGAAGAGAATATTTGCCAAATATTAGCTTACAAGGCAGTGCTACTAGGACAAGAACTAGCGGAGAATTGCCAAACTATCCTGATAATATGGAAATTGATAATTTTAGCGTGAGTGCGGTTTTGAGCTATGAAGTTGATCTTTGGGGTAGGGTTAGAAATACTGCTCGTTCAAACAAAGCTTTATTTAAAGCAAGTATTTATGATTATGAAAATGCTCGTTTGAGTATAGCTTCAAGCGTGGCAGAGACTTATTTTACACTTGGTGCTTTAAATGAACAAGAACAAATTTTAAAAGATACTTTACAAACTTATGAAAATACTTTAAATTTTCGTCAAAAAGAACTAGAAAATGGTGCTATAACACAACTTGTATATTTTCAAACAAAAGCAAGTGTAGATAGTGCAAAATCTCAGCTTTTTACGCTCCAAGATAGTATCACAAAAACAAAAACCGCTCTTCATATACTCGTAGGAAAAAGCATAAATGATATATTAAATTTGGATTTAAATGTTACAAACGAGCAAGTTCAAGTCCCACAAGTTCCAGATGGGATACATTCAGATATTTTGCTTCATAGAGCAGATATTGCATCAGCACTCGAAAGACTAAAAGCATCAAATGCACTTGTAGGTGTGGCTAGAGCGAATTATTTTCCTAGATTATCTTTGACTGGTGCTTATGGTTTTGCGAGTGATGAATTAAGCCGCTTATTTATACAAAACGCAAATACTTGGAATGTCGGTGGAAGCTTGGTTATGCCTTTGCTGGATTTTGGTAGGACTTCAAAAAGCGTAGATTTGGCAAAATTAAGTCAAAATATTAGTTTTTTAAACTATGACAAAACACTTAAAAATGCTTTTGGAGAAATAAAAAATGCACTAAATTTGCGTCAAAATTCATTTTTGAGATTAGAATCTGCCAAAGATTTATTAGAATCTCAACAAAAAGTTTTTGATCTCTCAAAAGTTAGATATGAGCAAGGATATTCAAGTCATTTGGATTTTTTAGATGCTCAAAGATTGCTTTTAAGTGCCAAACTAAATTTAGCACAAGCTAAATTAAATTCACTTACAAGCGCACTTAGTGTTTATAAAAGCTTAGGTGGTGGCTTTAATCAAGACATTGCACAAGAAAATGCAGACAATCGTTAATTAATCGTTTTATGCTATAATCGCACAAATTTAAAGGTATTACTATGAACAATAAAATCAATCTTATTTTAAATACAGACAGCTACAAACTTTCACATTATTTGCAGTATTCAAGCGATGTAAAATATCTTAGTGCGTATATAGAATCTCGTGGTGGTAGATGGAATAGGGTTTTGTTTTATGGTTTGCAAATGTTTTTAAAAGAATACCTAACACGAAAAATCACACATGAAGATATTGATGAAGCAAAAGACATAATCAAAGCTCACCAAATGCCGTTTAACGAAGAAGATTGGAGATATATAGTAGATACTTATGATGGCAAACTTCCATTAGAAATAGAAGCCGTCAAAGAAGGAAGTATAGTTCAAACAGAAAATGTCCTTGTCCAAATCAAAAACACAGATCCAAGACTAGCTTGGCTAGTTGGATATATAGAAACTAGCTTGTTAAGAGGTGTTTGGTATCCAGTGGCTGTAGCTACAAATAGCTATTTTTGTAAGCAAACTATTTTATCATTTTTAAGAGAAACTGGCAGTCCAGAAGGAATAGATTTTGCCTTGCATGATTTTGGTGCAAGAGGGGTTAGTAGTTTTGAGAGCGCAGGAATTGGCTCGAGTGCTCATTTAATAAATTTCAAAGGCACAGATACAATCACAGGAATTTTATTTGCAAAAAAATATTATGGTATTGATATGCCAGCTACTTCTATTCCAGCATCAGAACATAGCACTATGATTTCTTGGGGTAAAAATGATGAATTTAAAGCTTTTGAAAATATGGTTGATAAATTTGGAGAACAAACATTTGCTTGTGTTATTGATAGCTATGATACTTTAGCAGCTATTGATAAATGGGGAATAGTTAGAGACTCAAACAACACAACTCTTTTTAACCGAGTAGCACAATTAGGTGGCAAAGTCGTGCTTCGTCCAGATAGCGGAAATCCTGTAATTATGGCTTGTGAATGTATAGAAAAAATGATGGAGATTGCTGGTTATACAATAAATGAAAAAGGTTATAGGGTTTTACCTGAGCATATTCGCTTAATTTATGGCGATGGGATTAATCCGCAAAGCATTAATGATATTTTGAGCGAGTTAAAATTTAGACAAATTAGTGCTGATAATATAGTATTTGGTATGGGTGGAGCATTGCTTCAGCATATAAATAGAGATACTTTGCATTTTGCTATGAAAATAAATGCCACTTCCCAAGATGGAAATAATTGGATACCTGTAAGCAAAAATCCAATAACAGATCCGTCCAAACGCTCAAAACATGGTCGTTTAGCACTTATAAAAATTGGCTCATCTTATAAAACCATACCTTTAAGCGAACTTCACACCCAACAAAACAAGCTAGTTCCTATTTTTAGAAATGGCGAAATATTAAAAGAAATAGATTTTAATCAAATTAGATTAAATGTTTTAGAATCATAAATTTGCTAGATAAATTTAATCAAATTTAATGGTGCCTAAGGGGAGACTTGAACTCCCGACCTCCGGCTTATGAGACCAGCGCTCTAAACCAGCTGAGCTACCTAGGCACTAATAAAAGAGTTGGATTATAACCAAAAAAAGCTTATGTATAAATTAATATCCATATTGGCTTGATAAATAATTCTACTGATTAAATTTATACAAACTATATGAGGCAAAATTTAATTAAATTTAATTATAAATATTATATTTTCTTGGATTTTGTTATAAGCAGATAGTAAAAAACTTTTGATATAATTTCAAGCAAAAAATCAAGGCAAACTCTAAGAATGGCTAAATTTAAACAAACTAAGTATATATTTGTAACAGGCGGAGTTTTGTCTGGACTTGGCAAAGGAATTGCGGCTGCTAGTATTGCGACTTTGCTCAAAAGTGCTGGACTAAAGGTAAGTATTTTAAAAGCAGATCCTTATATAAATGTAGATCCTGGGACTATGAGCCCACTTGAGCATGGTGAAGTTTTTGTAACAGACGATGGAGCTGAGACGGATTTAGATTTAGGGCATTATGAGAGATTTTTAGACGAAAATTTAAATCAAAAAAACAATTTTACCACTGGCAAAGTTTATAGCACGGTGATTGAAAAAGAACGCCGTGGTGATTTTTTGGGTAAAACAATCCAAGTTATTCCGCATATTGTTGGCGAAATCATCAGACGAATCAAAAATGCAGCTGGTGAAAATGATATTTTGATTGTAGAAATCGGCGGAACAGTGGGCGACATAGAAGGTTTGCCTTTTTTAGAAGCTATTAGGGCTTTGGGTGGAGAAGTTGGCAAAACAAATGCTATGTTTATTCATCTGACTTTAGTTCCTTTTATAAAAGTCGCTGGTGAGCTCAAAACCAAACCAACTCAACATAGCGTAGGCGAACTTAGACGCATAGGTATCGCTCCTGATATGATAATTTGCAGATCTGAAATGGCTTTAAGCACTGATCTAAAAGAAAAAATTGCTCTAAGTTGCGGTGTCAATAAAGAAAGCGTAATTGAAAGCCTAGATTTAGCAAGTATTTATCAACTCCCACTTAGTTTTCTCAAACAAAATATTCTAACCCCAATTGCAAATAATTTAGATCTTGGCGAATTAAATTCAGATATGAATGATTGGGATAAGCTTGTAAAAAGAGTAATTGCACCAAGCAATGATGTAACAATCGCATTTGTAGGCAAATATATAGATCAAAAAGAAAGCTACAAAAGCTTAACAGAAGCCCTTATTCACGCTGGAGCAAATTTAGACACAAAAATCAACATAAAATGGTGCGATAGCGAAAAAATAGAAGAATCAAATGCAAATGAAATTTTAAAAGGCGTAGATGGTGTTTTGGTCGCAGGTGGATTTGGTGTAAGGGGTGTGAGCGGAAAGATACAAGCCATAAAATACGCTAGAGAAAATAAAATCCCTTATCTTGGAATCTGTCTTGGAATGCAGCTTGCAATGATTGAATTTGCTAAGAATGTCTTAAAACTAAAAGATGCAAATAGTGTAGAATTTGATGAAAATTGCAAAAATCCTATAATTTATTTGATAGATGAGTTTATAAATACTCAAGGTATCAAACAAATTCGCACTAAAAAAAGCCCACTTGGTGGCACGATGAGATTGGGTGGATATGATTGTGAGATACTGCCAAAATCGCTTCTAAGCAAAATTTATAACAATGCAAAAATTATTAGAGAAAGACATCGCCACAGATATGAAGCCAATCCAAAATATAAAAAATTATTTGAAGATAATGGTTTGATTGTAAGTGGTCAAAGTGGTGAATTAATTGAAGTTGTAGAGCTTAAAAAACATCCATTTTTTGTCGGTGTGCAATTTCACCCAGAATTTACTTCTCGCTTAACTAAACCAAATTTAGTAATATTAAATTTTATAAAATCATCAATAGAAAATAAAAATGTTAAATAAAGACGATATTATTAAGCTTTTAGAAGCTAGGTTTTCAAATGATATTCACACCAAACTCTCATTACTTCCTAGCCCAAAAGAATTAAAAGACACATATAAAGCTGCAAATCGTATAAAAAAAGCCATAGATAATAAAGAAAAAATCGCAGTTATAGGAGACTACGATGTCGATGGCGTAGTAAGCTGTGCGATATTGGACGAGTTTTTTGAAGATGTCGGAGTTAATGCACTAATAAAAATCCCAAATCGTTTCAAAGACGGATATGGTTTAAACGAAGCTTTAATTGATGAGTTTGGCGATATTAATCTTATAATCACAGTTGATAATGGAATAAATGCAAATGAAGCAGCATTAGTTTGTGAGCAAAAAGGCATAGATCTTATAATCACAGATCATCATATGCCCACAGCAAATTTACCAAAAGCTCATGCAATCGTAAATCCAAAACAAGATGATTGTCCATTTCCAAATGTTGATATTTGCGGAGCTCAAGTAGCTTGGTATGTGGTTGCAGCACTAAAAGATGTTTGTGGATTAAAAGATTATGATTTAAGTAAATTTCTAGATTTGCTTGCTTTAGCGATAATTGCCGATATGATGGAGCTTAGAGATTTAAATAGAGCTATGGTTAGAGCAGGATTAAAAAGAATAAATTTGCTTAAAAGACCTTGTTTTAGAGCTATAAAAGATTATTATGGCAAAGATCAATTTGAATTTGATGATATAAGCTTTTTAATCGCTCCACTTATAAATTCAGCTGGTAGAATGGACGATGCAATAGTTTCATTTAATTTTTTAAGAGCTAAAAATACAAAAATAGCTGATGAATTTTTTGACATAATTATAGGCTACAATAATTCTAGAAAAGCTCAAGAAAAAATGCTTTTTGACAAAACTATCAAAGAAATAGATGAAAATGATAGTGTGATCGTAACTTGGGGCGAAGAGTGGCATGAGGGCGTGATTGGGATAGTAGCAAGTAGATTATCAAAGCATTTCAAACGCCCTGCTATTGTTTTTAGCGTAAATGGTTGTATGGCAAAAGGAAGTGCGAGAAGTATCGGTAGATTTGATATTTTGTCTTTGATTGCTATGCAAGAAGATATTTTGACAAGTTTTGGCGGACACAAAGGTGCTGCTGGGCTTATGATAGATACAAACAAATTAGAAGATTTCAAAACAGCAATCAATAACTCATTTCACAACCAATCAGCAAATTTTACAGCACCAAATAATGAAATTTTAGGTGAAATTAGTCCAGAGATTGTGGATTTGGATTTGATTAAAATTTTAGAAGATTTTGAGCCTTATGGGCAAAAAAACCCAAGACCAGTATTTGAAATAAAAGACATAAAAGTCCTACAAACCAAAAATATAGGCAATACAAACGCTCATTTAAAATTAAATTTACAAAAAAATGACATAAATTTTGAAGCTGTATTTTTTAACTATGACCATTGCCCAAAAATAGGCGAAGTAGTAAATTTATTTGTAAGTGTTTCTAAAAACTCATTTCGTGGCGAAGCACTTGCCCAGCTTTCAGTAAAAGAAATATGCTACAAGGAAAATTATGAATAATGCTCTAAAATCGCTTGTTAAAAGTGAAGCGTTTCCAGGAGTTTTGTTATTAATAGCTACTATTTTGGCTTTAATTGTAAGAAATAGTCCATTAAGCACGATTTATATTGATTTTCTAAACTCAGAGCTTATTATTGGGTTTAGGGGTCATGATTTGGCAAAGCCACTTTTGCTTTGGGTAAATGACGGGCTTATGGTTATATTTTTCTTTGTGATTGGACTTGAGCTTAAAAGAGAAGTTAGAGAAGGAGAGCTTAGCAACAAATCTCAAATCCTGCTTCCCACAGTAGCTGCACTTGGCGGAGTTATAATGCCAGCTGTAATTTTTGTGGCGTTCAATCAAGGAGATAGTTTCGCACTTAGGGGCTGGGCGATTCCTACGGCTACTGATATTGCCTTTGCTGTTGGTGTTTTGGTACTTCTTGGTAAAAGAGTTAATAGTTCATTAAAATTATTTTTATTAACCTTAGCTGTGATAGATGATATTTGTGCGATTTTGATAATAGCTTTATTTTATACTGAGCAATTATCGTTTATTTCGATATTTATAGCTGGAATTTTATTATTTGTGTTGTGGTATTTGCATAAACTGAGAGTTGGTATAAAATCAATTTATATTATAATCACGATTTTATTGTGGTTGAGCGTGTTAAATAGCGGTGTGCATGCGACAATCGCTGGGGTTTTGGCTGCGTTTTTTATCCCTACAGTGGATAAAGACGGCAACAGAATGCTAGATCAATTAGATGATGATTTGCATGGAGTTACGAATTATTTTATTTTGCCAGTTTTTGCTTTTGTAAATGCTGGAGTATTGCTTCACGGGATTGAGTTTAGCTCACTTATAAATAATGTCAGTATGGGGATTTTCTTTGGATTATTGGTTGGCAAACAACTTGGCGTATTTTTATTTAGTTTTATTTTTATCAAGCTTGGGTTTGCAAAACTGCCAAAAAACTCTACTTGGTCGCAATTATACGGCGTTTGCATACTTACAGGTATTGGTTTTACGATGAGTTTGTTTGTAAATTCTCTAGCTTATCATGATAGCGATGTATTTGTGCATTCTGATAAATTAGCGATTTTAGTCGGAAGTCTTGCATCTGGGATAATTGGGTATTTATATTTGCTTTTATACAGCAAAGTCAAACGAAAAAAAGAGTAAATTTAACCACTTTTGCTCGTCCGTTTGTAGCATACGATATAGGTCGCACTAAAGATAATACCACCAAAGACTACGATACAATTCAAGGATTTTCTATCGGTTTAAAAGGCGAATTTAAAAACCTTTCTGGCATAATTAC
>JAGAZK010000203.1 GCA_017940085.1 Campylobacter sp. | reverse complement strand
AATACCTGTATTTTTCACTCAAGCAATGCTTGGAGAAACTATCACTATCCCAACACTTCGTGGCTCATCACAGCTCAAACTTCCAGTTGGGACTAAAGACAAATCCCAATTTAGCCTAAGTGGCGAAGGGATAAAAAACATAAGAACTGGAAAAATAGGCAAATTAATCGCACTTATCAAGATACAAACCCCAGATTCTTTAAGCGATGAACAAAAAGAGCTTTTAAGCAAACTCCAAGATAGTTTTGGTATCAAAAGCGGCGCTATAAACGCACAAGATGACATTTTTGATAGTATTTTTGAAAAAATAAAAAGCTGGTTTAAGAAGTAAATTTAGCACAAATTTGATTAAATTTAATTTTGTGCTAAATTAGTTTCAAAATCCCAGAATATCCGATCTTAAACGCTAAAATTAATAATATAACAAAAATCAAAGTATTAAACAATCTAGCACTAATTTTATTTCTTAAATATATCCCAATATACAAACCCACGATACAAAATACACTCAAAAACAATATTAAAGCGTATTGGCTTTTGCCAAGCATTAAATATTGCTCTTTTAGCATATAAATTTGAACTATTTTTGCTAACAAAAAGCATAAATTACTTGCTTTTGCAATGCGGTTTTTATCGTCTGTTTGACTAAATAAAAACATTAGCAAAATCGGCGACATCGCATTTGTCGCACCGCCAATAATCCCAGCTAATAATCCAAACAAAATCATATTTTTGTCATTTGGATTTATTTTGATGCTTTTTACTTTGCCATAGGTATTTAATAATCCATTGATTGAATAATACAGCGTAATACTTGCCATAAGCAAATACAGCCAAGATACCTGCAATATCAAAAGTAATTTTACGCCCAAAATAGTGCCAATCACACTGCTTATTGCTAATAATTTATAGTTTTTTAGATAATAAATAATCTCTTGATAAATGCCTTTTTGATTGCTACTACACAGCACTAATACACTCATCAAAAAGCTAGGCAATGCCACAAGTGCGACGACTTTGGATAATGGCATAACAAATGCCAAAGAAGTCGTAGCAAGCATAGGAAACGCCATACCTGCAATGCCGTGCAATATTGAAGCAAAAATAAAACAATAACTTGGATTATTTCTTGCACGAAAATCCTTTAAATAATATGGCTCAAGCAAATTTGACTTTTTTTACTAAATTTAGGCTCAAATTTAGTGCTAAATTTAATCCAAATTTGCTTGAACTAAATTTATCTAGACACAATAAATTAAATAAATTTAGATTGATTTGATTAAATTTGCTACTAAATTTAGGCTCAAAATTTGATTAAATTTATCCCAAATTTGCACTAAATTTACTCTTAAATTTATCATAGCTTTAAATTTATTCAAATTTGAGATTAAATTTAGTCCTAAATTTAATCGCTACTTCTAAATCTAAATTGCCCTTTTTTGATCACCATTACAAGACCACCTATGGCATAAAGCCATTTGTTTTCAATGAAATTTTTCAAAAACGCCGCAACTTCACCCACGATCCCAACTCCAAACGCAAACCCCACAGCATCGGTGTGTCCGATAGAGCAAACCGTGCCTTTGTGATGAAAAACAAATGGTTTTTTGATTTGTTTGGAATTAATCAGCCAAGTTAGAGCCTTCGCACAATAAGAGCCCATTTGCGTGGCAAGTTGAGCTGTAGGAGCGTGGATAATATCCCTACCACTTGCCATAGCACAGTCCCCTATAACAAAAATCTCAGGATAATTTGGCACTCTTAGATTTTCATCCACTTTAATGCGTGAGTTTTTACTTTCAAATTTTGAGTTTTTGATGACTTCATTGCCTTTTACTCCAGCACTCCAAAGAATTGTATTGGCATAAATTTTCTCACTTTTACCATCGTTTTCTACGATAACGCCATCTTTTTGACACTGAGTTGCATTGCCTTTGATTATTGTAAGTCCCTTTTTTTGGAGTTTGGTTTTGGCGATTTGACTAAGTTTTGAGCTAAACATAGGCAAAATTTGATCGCTCCTGCCAACTAAATAAATTTTGACTAAATTTTTATCAAGCCCACAAATTTCGCAAAGTTCTTTTGCTCTATCGCTTAGCTCAGCTGCGAACTCAACTCCAGTAAATCCGCTCCCCACCACGACAAAACGCAAATCATTTGGATCTGAATTAAAATTATAATCTTTAAATTTAGCTTCCATACTATGGAGCAAATCAACTGCTTGATTGACTGAACCTAGTCTAAATGCGTATTCTTTGACGCCGCTTATCCCAAAATCATTTGGCTCAAAACCTAGCGAAATCACTAGATAATCATACTCATAACAACCATACATACCCTTTACTTGCTTTTTATCTGGATCGATTTGTAAAATTGTATCTTTGATAAAATTGGTCGTTTTTAGGATTTTGCGAAAAAATATTCTAGCTTTTCTTGTGCTATAAGTGCCAAGTGCAACTCTGTGCAAAAGCGTAGTTTGGTAGTGATAATCATGCTTGGAGATCAAAGTAACTTTGGCTTTGTTTTTTAGGGACTTTTCAAGTCTTAAAGCTGTCTGAAGACCACCATATCCGCCACCCAAAATCAAAATATGCTTCATAAAATCACCTTTTTGAGCGAATTTTTGGGCAAATTTTAGTTTCAAAACTCAAAATAAGCAATAAATTTAACAAACAAAACTATTTTTTTAAGTCGTTTTCAAGATTAAAAATTATGGCTTGGATTTGGTCTAAATTTGATTTGTGTTTTTGTTTAAGTGCGTCAATATACGATAAATTTGCTGTTTTTAGGTTTTCAAAATCAATTTTGAGTGCATCAATAAATTTATCCCCAAACACTCTAGAGCCGACAAAATCATTTTCAAACTCATAATAGCTTAATTCTCTCAAAACTCTCTCAATAATTTCTTTGAGTTGCGGGAAATACAAGCCAAACGCACTTGGATCGCTCTCATAATCGCTCGTGGCTTTTTCGATTTTGTCTTTTATGAAATGAATTGATAATTTTATGGCGTTTTCGTAATTTGTGGCAATTTTGATTGTAGTTTTTTCAATAAACAGCCCCAAATTTGCGTATTTTTCAGCCAAAGACTGCTCAAAACCGCCCAAAAACAAAGCATAAACTTCACTACTAAATTTTCTAATATCAGCAAAAAGCACATCTGAGTGAAGCGGATCTGATTTCCTAAGGCTTTGAAATTTAGCTTTGTAAGCTAGAGTTGCTGTTTTTAGCTCTAAATAAATTTCATCAATATCAGCTCTGATTTTGGCATTTAAATTATTTAAATCAAGCCTAAATTTTTTGAAAATTTTGCTCATTTTATCATCATTATAAATAAGCTTAGAGAGTGCTTCATCACTTCTTAGCCCTATTCTTTCATAAGTGATTTTTTCGTAATTTTCTTTGTTAAATGCTGATTTTTTAGGCTTAAAATATTCTTTTTGTTCATTTATGAGATTTGAGTTTATTTCATTTGCGATTAAATTTGCATTTTGTTTAAGTGTCTCAAAAAGCAATCTAAAATCTTTTTGATAAATTTGCTTTAATTCATCAAATTTGGCATCTGATTTAGCACCAAAATCTATAAAAATCTCGCTTAATTCATCTAAAATCGCAATAGCTCTTTGACTTTGGGCTTTTAGTGAAGTAGCGATATTTTGGCAGTTTTGGACGATAAAATCTTGTTTTTTGCTTGAAATTTGATCAATAAATTTAAACACACTCTCAAAACCACTATTTTTTTGATTGTTTCTTTGCATTTTTGCCGAAATTGCAAAAACATCGCTAAAATAATCATCATAAGTAAATTTAGCGTGTTCTAAAACACGATTTATTTCATCTTGATTGAGCTTGTCTTTTTGATTTAGCAAACAAATTGCCGTATTTTTGAGCTCTTTTGGGATTAATTTTAATTCTTCAAGCTCACTTGATCTAGCGGCATTGTCAATCAAACTAATCCAAATTAGCCCACTTGCTTGTTTTATGATATTTAAAGTCTCTTTTGTATCGCTGTCTGAGCGAGAATTTAGACCCGGAGTATCAATAAAACTAACTTTTTTTAAAATCTCGTTTGGAGCATAAATATTTAGGCTTTTGACAGCTTTTATGTTGTTTCTTTGATCAACAAATCCACCAAGCTCATCAATACTCAAAAACTCTTCTCTATCATCATTATAAAGAGCTT
>JAGAZK010000014.1 GCA_017940085.1 Campylobacter sp. | reverse complement strand
TAATTTTATAATTTTAAGTGTGTTATAATTGTTCGTTTTAGGGGGAAATTTAATGAGTAAATTTGAAATTTCAAGCAAATTTAAACCAAGCGATGATCAACAAAAAGCGATAAATGGCATAGTAAATTCAATAAATTTAGGCAATAAATATAGTGTTTTGCTAGGAGTTACTGGAAGTGGCAAGACTTACACTATGGCAAATATCATCAAACAACTAAATATCCCAACTCTTATTATGACACACAATAAATCTCTTGCAGCCCAATTATACAGCGAATTTAAAGGATTTTTTCCAAAAAACCGCGTAGAATATTTTATTAGCTATTATGATTATTACCAACCAGAAGCTTATATCCCAAGACAAGATTTGTTTATAGAAAAAGACAGCTCTATAAATGATGAATTAGAGCGATTAAGATTATCCGCAACTGCTAGTTTGCTTAGTTTTGATGATGTAATTGTAATAGCTAGTGTATCAGCAAACTATGGCTTAGGAAATCCAGCTGAATATCAAGGAATGGTGCTATTTTTTGAACAAAATATGAGCTTAAAACAAAAAGATTTGCTTTTAAAGCTTGTAGATATGGGATACAAACGAAATGATAATTATTTTGATAGGGGAGATTTTAGAGTAAATGGCGATGTGGTTGATATTTATCCAGCGTATTTCAATGACCAAGCCCTTAGAATTGAGTTTTTTGGCGATGAAATTGACGCAATGTATCATTTTGATATTTTGGAAAACAAAAAAACAAAAGATTTGACTAAATTTACTCTTTATGCCACAAGTCAATTTATAGTCGGCGAAAATCGTCTAAAAACCGCAATCAAACAAATTGAACAAGAGCTTGAAGAAAGATTAAAATTTTATCAAAAACAAAACAAATTAGTAGAATTTCAGCGCCTAAAACAAAGAGTAGAGTTTGATTTAGAAATGCTTAGAGCCACAGGCTCCACAAAAGGCGTAGAAAATTATGCCCGTTATCTTACTGGTCAAAAAGCAGGGGAAACGCCATTTACGCTGTTTGATTATTTTGAAATAAAAGGCGGGGAATATTTGGTTATCATAGATGAAAGCCATGTTTCTTTGCCACAATTTCGCGGTATGTATGCAGGGGACAAAAGCCGCAAAGAAGTGCTTGTAGAATATGGCTTCAGACTTCCGTCAGCTCTTGATAATAGACCGCTTAAATTTGATGAATTTATCAATAAAAAAGCCAAATTTTTATTTGTTTCAGCTACTCCAAATGAATTTGAATTAAATTTAGCTAAAAACAGCGTTTATGAGCAAATTTTACGCCCGACTGGTTTGCTTGATCCTAAAATTGAAGTAATTCCTGCTGCAAATCAAGTCCAAATTCTTTATGACAAAGCCAAAGAAACGATAAGCAAGGGAAATAGGGTATTAGTAACAACTCTAACTAAAAAAATGGCTGAAGAATTGAGTAAATATTATTTAGAATTAGGAATTAAAGTCAAATATATGCACTCAGACATCGATGCAGTCGAGCGAAATGAGCTTATTAGAGGGCTTAGAAAGGGCGAATTTGATATGCTAATTGGTATAAATTTGCTTAGAGAAGGGCTGGATTTGCCAGAAGTCGCATTGGTAGCTGTTTTAGACGCTGATAAAGAAGGATTTTTGCGCTCAACCACGAGTTTAATCCAAACAATGGGAAGAGCTGCTAGAAATGTAGATGGGACGGTGATTTTGTTTGCTGATAAGATTACAAATTCAATGCAAATCGCCATTGATACGACAAATGCTAGACGAAAATACCAAGACGAATACAACAAAGCCCACAATATCACGCCAAAATCAGCTAGTAGAAATATCGAAGATAGCCTAAAAGAAGAAGATTCAGCAGATCTTTATACCAAAGGCAAAAAACTTGAAAAAATGCCTTCATCAGAGCGGGCAAAAATTATAAAAGAGCTTCGCAAACAAATGCTAAAAGCCGCAAATGAGCTTGAATTTGAAAAAGC
>JAGAZK010000202.1 GCA_017940085.1 Campylobacter sp. | reverse complement strand
GTCTTATAAATTTAATAATTCCGCTAATATTTGGATTTTCGTTTAAACAAATAATTTTAATTCTTTCATCTAACGCATAGCTGATTTCATTTTCCATTAATACGACATAGCATTCATTGTCTTTGACAAATTCGTTAAACAAAGTGCTAACAACCCTTTCAGCCCCACCACCACAAAGCGAATTTATAAAAAAACTATGCATATGTTAATCCTTATTTATACTTTAATTGATGTTTATTTTCAAAATAGAGTCAAATATATCAATTAAAGGGTAAGCCATTTTTTTGCTATATTCTCAACAGACAAATACTCTATTGATTTTGCCGCGTTAGATTTAAATTTGACTATCAATTCTTCATTAAAATACAATTCGTCTATCGCTTTAGTCATAGTCTCTTCGTTTTTATTTTCCACCAAAATACCATTAAAATTATTTTGAATTATTTCATTTGGACCAGTAGGGCAATCTGTGGCTATGCATGCGCAATTATTTGATAGCGCTTCAATCAAAACATTTGGAAAACCCTCTGTTTTCGATGATAAAACAAATATTTTAGACTGCAAATAATAGTCTCTAATATTATCTCTATTCCCAAGCAATAAAACCTTTTCATTTAAATTTAATTTTGAAATTAGCGCCCGCAGCTCTTCTTGCTTTTGTCCATCACCTAATATAATCAATTTAGCTTCATGTGAAGTCCTAGTTTTTGAAAAAGCCCTTATTAGCATCTCGAAATTCTTACTCCAATCCAGCCTCCCAACTGCCAAAATAAAGGGTTTATATCTGGATAAATCTTCTTTAATTTCACAACAATTATCAAAAATAACAGGATTTAACATAGTTTTTGTATTTTTGACACCATATTCATTATTTAGTATCAACTCAATTCCCTTAGAGCAAGGTATTACCATTACATTATTGAAATTATACAAAAATTTGACTAATATTTTTTGGAAAATACTAAAAAATAAATTTGGATTACATCGGACAGAGACAAACACTTTTTTACCAGTAAGAATACAGGGAAAATTTGCACTTTCCATAAAAGAAAAAATAAAATCTGGATTTTCTTGATTAAATATTTTTTTTAGTCTAGTAATTCTTTGAAAAAGTCTAAAAAATTTAATTAAATAATTTTTTGAAGCGGGCAAATTTAAATTTACAATCTCTCCTCCATACTCATAACATACTATATCATTGAACAATACAATCTTAACCTCGTGCCCTATTCGCTCAAATTCTTTTGACAAATTTGATACGACACGCTCGGCACCACCTTTGCTTAGAGTCTGCACTACTAATAATATTTTACTCACAAAAAACTCTTTTCAAAATTATCGTCTAAGCCATTGCTTTTGCCACAAGGAAAACATTAATAAAAACCAAACTTTAGTCGTATAATAATCATTGCTTAAATTATTTTTTAATTTATTTACATATTTATAGTCTAAAATACCCATTTTTTTGATATTTTCTTCGCTCAATTCGTCAAATACGATTTCTTTTAAATCGCCAGCAAGCCAATCTTTTATAGGAATCGCAAAGCCTTGTTTTGGTCTATCGAGCAGACTTTGTGGTATCAAATCGTGAGCAATAGATTTTAAGATATACTTTTTATTTGTACCATTTATTTTGTAATGGTTAGGTAAAGTGGCTACAAATTCTATCACACGATAATCCAACAATGGTTCGCGACTCTCTAGCGATACGCTCATAGTAGCTCTATCCACCTTGGTGAGTATATCATCTAGCTGGTAAGTCTTATAATCTATCGCCATAATTTTATCCAAGAAATCATTTTGCTCATTCAAATTTGAATTATCAAAATTAGTTGGTAAAGCACTTGGTTTTTTTATAAATAGTTTTTTTATTTCATTGTCAAAAAAATGAAGACTAGCTATAGGCAAAATATCAGTTCGTTTATTGGTCAATAAGCAATTATATATCTTTTCGTATCTATAATACCACAACGAATTACGCGGAATAAGTGCATTTAAACGCAAATCTTTAAGCAAATTACCGACTATTTTTCCGACAAGAGGCATATTGCGAATGCGTAAAAGCTTTTGTGCCGTTGTATATTTACTATACCCGCCAAAAATCTCATCTCCACCATCCGCACTCAACGCTACAGTAACTTGCTCTTGCGCTAATTTACTGACTAAAATAGTCGGTATAGCCGAACTATCACCAAATGGTTCGTCCCAAATTTGCGGAATTGTAGGCAAAATATCGAGAGCTTCTTTTTTGGTACAATAGTATTCCGTATGATCTGTACCCAAACACTTTGCCACTTCTTTCGCATAAGGCGCTTCGTTGTATTTTTCTTCGTGAAAACCTATGGAGAAAGTTTTAATTTTTTGTGCTCTATCTTGCTGCAGTAGTGCAGCAACGGTGCTACTATCGTATCCACCGCTCAAAAATACTCCAACTGGAACATCAGCTATCATTCTGTATTCACAAGCCGATTTTAACAAATTTTTGACATGAGTCTTTGCTTCATCGAAACTCAAATTTGATTTTTCTTTATTATAATAATCAAATACATCCCAATATTTATTTATAGAAATCTCACATTTATTTATATCAAATTCTAGCCAATGACCAGCTTTTAGCTTAAAGGTATTTTCAAATATAGAATACGGTTCTAAAATATAGCCAAATTTGAAAAATAACGCCAACGCGTCCATGTTTATATTTTTATGGAAATATGGATTTTTATGAAAGACTTTTAATTCACTAGCAAACATAAATAGCCCGTTAGCACTATCGTAATGATAATATAGCGGTTTGACGCCAGCTCTATCGCGAATAAGAGTAATTTTGTTTTTTGCTCTATCAAATATCGCTATAGCAAACATACCGTTAAATTTATCTACCGCACGAATACCCCATTTATGATAAGCTTTTAAGATAACCTCAGTATCACTATGTGAGGCAAAATCATAACCCAAACTTTCGAGCTCTTTTTTGATTTCTTGGAAATTATACACCTCGCCGTTATATACTATGCTCAGCCCATCAAATGACATCGGTTGATGTCCTAGCTCGGAAAGATCGATAACTGACAATCGCCTATGACCAAATCCGATGAAAGCTTTGTCCAAACGAATAATATCGCAACCCTTATCGTCAGGACCTCTATGGATTAAAGTATCAGTCATATTTGACAAAATATCAAAATCACTCTTTTTATTATAATCGCAAAAACCAATTATCCCACACATTAATTAGAACTCCATACATCTAAATATTTTTCAGCAATTTTAATATGATTGTGATACTTTTCGACAAATTGCCTTGATTGATAACCCATATCTTGAATCTTGTTTCTATTTTCTAGTAAATATTCCACTGCGGCTACTATGTTATTTTCATCTGGCATAATAGTTACCGTTGGCGATTTATCTATGCCAAGCATATCAAGTGCTTCGCGTTTATAGCCACCGGCCAAAACCACTTTGCCTTGTGCCATTGAATAAAGAGCATTCATACCTACTCCATAGCAAAATGCTTGATCGGCTATTATATTGACCCTGCCGATAACTTCCAAATATTTATCAAATGGCATATATCCATCTATTACCAATTCCAAATCATTCGGATATTTTTTTTGTAAAATCTCGAAAGCTTTTTCAAAATATTTGGTGCCTTTGAAACCTCGTCTATTTAGCCCATGAAATATAACTAATTTATTATTGGAAATTACATTATCTTTATAGATAATTTTATTTGTGTTAATGGGTAAAGGAATAAATTTATTCAATTTTAGATTCTTATGTCCTTCGTATCCGATATAATAGTCATAGGATACAGGGATAATGCCATCTGATATGTCCGCAACAAGTTTATTAAATTTAAAAGCCTCATCATTTTCCATATAGTAATGTTTTTTATTAAAATCATAATTTAAAGAATCTTCAAACGGCATATTTTGTAATTTCTTTCTAGCAATTAGCCAAAAAAAAGAATCGTCACCACATGCGGATAAGAAAAATTTTTTATTATGACCGACTAAATATTTAGTAACCATATTATTAAAGTTGCGAATAATCGGTTTGTCTCTATATAAGACAAAGGGATTAATAAGCTGGACAACATCATAATTTATTAAATTCTTAATTTTAAAAATATGCCATAATCTTCCTTGTAAATCAATATCACGTTTATTGTTTTTCCAACCATCACCAGAGGATGCCGTAACGGCTTCGTGCCCCAATTCTAACAATCCTTCTTTTAGATTGTTAAAAAAACCACTAAATTCACCGAGCAACAAAATTTTCATAAAAATTTACCTTTAAATACAAAAATCACAAAAATAAAATAAATCGTATAATTCAAACTATACGCATAAGTCATACCGACTAATCCGTATAAATTTACAAAACAAACACACAACAAAACAAACGAAACACTAAAAAATATTTCAGAAAATATAAATAATTTTGTCATTGCTTTAGCAAGCATTAAATACGACAAAAGCCAAGAAGCTATTTTTATACAATCGCCTATCATCTGCCAAGCAAATAAATCTCGCATAGGCATAAATTCGTTGCTAAATGCGATAAGTATTATATAATCTTTTAGCAAAAATATAGCCAAAGCAGATAAAAACACAATTGGCATAACGATTTTGTATCCATAAATGATTTCACTTTTTAACTCATTTTTATCCACTATTTCTGAAAGTCTTGGCAAATAATATACACCCAAAGTCGTAGTTACTAGCATAAGATACATTGTTGAAATATACCAAATACCTTGCCAGTATCCAGCACTATCCCAGCCTAAATTTTCACCCAAATAATTTCTAATAAACAAATGACTTACTGGAACCACGCTAGCTGAAACTATTGCCATTAAAGAATATTTGCTTAGTTTTAAAAAACTATCTTTGTCAATAAAATGTTTAAAATATTCAAATTTAAACCAATTGCTTTTAATAACAAAAAACAAAGTAACAAAAAATACTATTGATTGATTTATTACCATAGCATACAATGCACCAAATAAATTTAAAAAATAAACTAAGCTTGATGTAATCACAAGCGAAACCAAACTACCACAAATATTGACTATTGTGTATTTTTTGATCTCTTTTTGTCCATTGAGTATAGAAATTAGCACTGTATTTAGCGAAAACAAAAATATTGTAAGCCCAAATAATCTAAAAACGCTACCAAATTCTGGCGTTTTTAGTATCAAATTTGATAAATATCCAGCAAAAATAAGCAAAATAATTGATATTATAAAAGAACAAATCAATCTGATTGATACGCTTGTGCTAAATATTTTTTGTTTTTCTTCCATGGTTTGATACTGGGCTGTGTATTTTACGATACCTTGCGAAGTAGCTCCGTTTGAAAATGTCATAATTATGGAGATAAAATTTTGAAACTGCCCAATAATCGCGAGTCCGCTTGAACCGACATATAAAGCTACGATTTTATTAATTATAAAAGAAGATATGATTTTTATAAATGTTGAAATTCCACTTAATATTGATGTTTTAATTAAAGTCATTCAAAACTTCCACGACCTTTTGAATTTGCTCTTTTTCAAGCACACCACTCATCGGCAAACTTAAAATTTCAGCGTGAATCTGCTCACTTATCGGATAGCTTTGCTTATTCCACTCTTTGTAAGCCATTTGCTTATGTGGCGGGATTGGGTAGTGGATTAAAGTCTGAATTTCGTGTTCTGCCAAATATTTTTGGAAATCATCGCGATTTTTAGAGCGAACGGCGAAAACATGCCAAACATGGCTTTTTATCTCTTTTGCATTTGTGCCAAACTCAAACGGCAAGATTAAATTTTCATTTTTTATATTGTTTAAATAAAAATTCGCTACTTCCCTACGAGCCGAAATT
>JAGAZK010000013.1 GCA_017940085.1 Campylobacter sp. | reverse complement strand
TTTTTGATTTGAAGTAAATTTACTCACAAATTTAACTAAATTTAGTGCAAATTTGGGCTAAATTTGCTTGTTTTGAGTGCAAAATTAATCATAAATTTAATCAAATTTGTGATTAAATTTAGATACTTCACTAACACTTAATATGGCAATAAATTTGATTAAATTTACTTAGTAAATTCTTCGCCTAAAGGCTCCCAATGACAAAAAATTTAACTTAGTATGACAAAAACACGCAGTATTTTAAACTCGCTGTATTTTTAAAAAATATTCAAGACAGATTGTGTGAAGTATATCAAATCTTTTGGTGGTTACAAAGGAGCGGACTGAGTGTCTGTAACTGCAGTAATCGCCAAAAGATTTGATTTAATTTAGCCGAGCTGGGGAATTAGGAAGTAAATTTATTTTGAATATCTCTAAATTTCCAAGTAGATCTTGCATTTGAGAGCATTTTTTTGTCTATATCGCAAATCAACATTCCTTCTTTTTCGTCCAAAAAATTAATAATATTACCATTAGGTCCTGCTAAAAACGATTGTCCATAAAACTCTGTCTCGACTTTGTCAAATTTGGTTTTGCCTAGTCTATTTACACGCAAAATAAAAATATTATTCGTAAATGCTCTCATTTTCAAAAGCTCAACCCAACGCTTTTGCGAGTTTAAAGCACAAGCAGTCGGAATTAAAACGCAATCTAGTTTTTTGTTTCTAATTTCTTGCCAAAATGTGTCAAAATGTGCCTCAAAGCCAAAAATCACACCAAATTTAAAGCCATCTTGAGAAAAACTCATTATATCAATGTTTTGGTCGTTTTGGAAAAACGCATTTTCATTCCAATGCGAATAAGGCATCAAGATATTTTGAGTTTTGGATTTGTTGGTAGTTGGAGTAAATTTAATCACTACTTTTAAAAGATCTTTGCCTTTGGGGATAATGATTGGTGCAATAATAGTGAGATTGTATTTTTTAGCAAATTCGCTAAGGGACTTTTTTTTCTGCTCTGATTGTGCTTTTATGGCTGATTTTGGCATTTTTGTAAGCTCATTGAAAAACGAATTTACCACATATTCGCCCAAAACTACGATTTTGACACCATGTTCATTTGCAAGACTAAGATAATATTCAAGCCTAGAATCACTTATTGAGAGTGTGCCAAGCTGCAAAGCACAAATTTTAATATTACTCATCGCCAAACCCTTGCTCATCGATTTCTTTTATACTTAGTTTTGCATTTTCTAAAATATCTCTTGCTTGTTTGAGAAGTAAAACGCCTTTTTTGTATAATTCTACACTATCTTGCAAACTGATATTTTCATCATTTAAGCTATTTAAGAGCTCGTCAATTTTGCTTAATTTTGTTTCAAAACTTTCTTCCATTAATAGCCTTTTTTACTAAATTTTCTATTTTTTCAATCTCTACTAAAAACGCATCATGCCCATAATCGCTATCTACGCAAATATACTGGCTTAAATTTGATTTGTTTAAATTTATCATTGTTTGGTGCATTTGCTCCATTAAATTTGGCGGAAACAACACATCTCCGCTAAATGCAATCAAATAAATATTTTTCTCAATCAAATTCATTGCTTCATCGAGCGTGGCATAATGAGTGTTATAATGTCTAGTAGCATCAAAATTATTCATCATTTTGACTATATACAAATAGCTAAGCGGATCAAAGCGTTTTGGAAAATTGTAGCCGTTATATTCTAAATATCTTTCTACTTCATATCTGCCAAAAAGCTCGTAAAGTCCATCAGTCTGGACATAATTGCGACCAAATTTACGCTCCATTGAATATGGAGACAAAAAGCTAATATGCCCAGCCATTCGCCCCAAAGCCATACCAACTAAATCATTATCTTGTAAATCTTTTGGATCATAATACCCATCTTTAAATACAGGATCTTGACGAATTGCTTCAATAGCGATTTTATTAAAAGCGATTGCCCAAGATTTTGTAGCATAAGTAGAAGCTAAAATAACATAATTTTGAGCAAATTTTGGATATTCTATAGCAAAACAAAGCGTTTGCATACCGCCTAAACTTCCGCCAATGACGGCTTTTGCTTGATTAATTCCTAATCTTTGAAAAAGTAGCATTTGAGCTTTGACGACATCGCTAATACTTAATACTGGGAATCTCAAACGATACTGCTTACCAGTGCTTGGCTCAATACTAAGTGGATTTGTAGAACCAAAAGAAGAGCCTAAAATATTTACACAAATTACAAAATTTTCATCTGTATCTATGCCTTTGCCACTACCTATCATACCAT
>JAGAZK010000201.1 GCA_017940085.1 Campylobacter sp. | reverse complement strand
GTGTCAAAAAAATTGCTATTTTGTATTAACAAACTCAAATAGTAAATTTGCTCCTATGGCTGAGAGTTTGGGTGCAAATATCATTAGCCCTAAACAAACTCTAAATTTATTAAATTTAAACCCAATCAAATTAATCGGTATCACAGGGACCAACGGCAAAACAACAACAGCAGCTTTAATTTGCCATATCCTAAATCATCTTGGACACAAAACTGGGCTTTGTGGCACAAGGGGAGCTTTTATAACAGATCAAAAAATCGCCCCAAAAGGGCTTACCACAAGCCAGTTTTTAGAAACTGTTAGTTATCTAAAGACAGCCAGTGAAGCTGGGTGCGAGTATTTTGTAATGGAAGTAAGTTCGCACGCAATCGCACAAAATAGAATTGAGAGCTTGGAATTTGATCTAAAAATATTTACAAATCTCACTCAAGATCATTTAGATTATCACAAAAGTTTTGATGAATATTCAAGAGTTAAATCAAATTTTTTTAGTGATGAGAGCCTAAAATTAATCAATAGCGATGATAAATTTATTAAATTTAACAAAAATAATGCTTATTTTTATTCTTGTCAAGATAAAGAAGCTGATTTTTTCGCACTAAATTGCAATTTTAACAACGGCATAAATGCTGATATTCGCACCAAATTTGACACTTACAAAATCAAATCAAATATGCAAGGCAAATTTAATCTTTATAATATTTTGTGTGCATTTGGGGCTGTAAATTTGCTCGGATTTGATAAATTTGACGATATTTTAAAAGCCATTTTTAGCTTTGACGGAGTTGAAGGAAGAGTTGAAGTAGTGAGTAATAATCCGCTTGTGATAGTGGATTTTGCACATACTCCTGACGGGATAGAAAAGGTATTATCAGCTATCTCTCACAAAGATTTGATTGTAGTTTTTGGAGCTGGTGGCGATAGGGACAAGACCAAACGCCCGATTATGGGACAAATCGTAGAAAAATACGCCAAAATATCCATAATCACAAGCGACAATCCAAGAAGCGAAAATCCAGATGAAATTATTAATGAAATCAAATCTGGTATGAAAAATCAAAACATTTTGTGTATAAAAGATCGCAAAGAAGCTATTAAAAAGGCTTTAAATTTAGCCACAAATGGCGAAATAATCGCAATTTTAGGCAAAGGCGATGAAACTACCCAAGAAATAAATGGTGTTTTTTATCCTTTTAGCGACAAAGAAGTAGTTTTAAATTTATTAAAAGAAGTGAAAAAATGAATATTCAAATGCTTTGTTCAAAAATCCATAGAGCCACAGTAACGGATGCAAATTTAAATTATGTTGGATCTATAACAATCGATCCAAAATTAATGAAAGCTGCAAATTTGCTTGAATTTCAACAAGTAGATGTTTTGGATATAAACAACGGAGAGCGATTTTCTACTTATGTGATCAAAGGCAACAAAGATGGGCAAATTTGCTTAAACGGCGCAGCGGCTAGAAAGGTATGCGTGGGGGACTTGGTAATTATAGTTGCATACGCTTCTATGGACGCAAACGAGGCTAGCAAATTTACCCCGACAATCGTTCATGTCGATGACAAGAACAATATCAAAACAGAATAAATTTTGTATATATTTTTATAAAATGAATTAAATTTAGTGATTTTTTATTACCAAAAGTAACAAATAATCAAATTTAACCTAATATATTGCTTAATGATTTCATTTTTTATCAGCTAATAAGGTTTTTTTTATATTATAGATTTATTAACTTTTTCAGAAAGGAAAAAAATGAGTGAATCTAATGTAAATTCACACGAAACTACTAATCTATCGCAGCTTACTGACGAAAAACCTTTTCCATTTCGTAGTATAATCATTATTTTGGTTGCTGCTGTGTTAGCTTTTGGTTTATTTAAGATATTGCCTTATAGCGAAAATACAAACAAAGGCTTGGCACTTTTGTTTTTCATCGCTACAATGTGGTTATCTGAAGCGGTTCATATCACTATAACCGCACTTATGGTGCCAATACTTGGTGTTTTTATAGGTATTGGTAAATTTAATGCTGATGGAGATTTTAAAGCTCTTACTATCAAAGAAGGTTTAGCTAGTTTTGCCGATCCGACAATATATATATTCTTTGGTGGATTTGCACTAGCGGCTGCACTTCATGTCCAAAAGCTTGATCGCAAAGTTGCAATGTGGCTAATCTCACTATCAAAAGGCAAACTTGGTGTTTCTGCAACATTAATTTGTGTTGCTACTGCTATGCTTTCTATGTGGGTTTCAAATACAGCAACTGCAGCTATCATGCTTCCACTTGCTCTTGGTATCATATCAAATTTAGAAGGCAATGAAAGAGGCACAAAAGTATTTATTTTGCTAGGTATTGCATATTCTGCAAGTATCGGTGGGCTTGGAACACTAGTTGGATCGCCACCAAATATCATTGCTGCAAAAGAACTTGGATTTAGCTTTGCTGATTGGATGAAAATTGGTATTCCTATGGTAGTTATTTTGCTTCCTTTGATGTTGGCTGTTCTTTATTTTGTGTTCAAACCAAATTTAAACCAAAAAATTAATATGGAATTAGAACAAATTCCTTGGACAAGAGACAGGATTTTAACTACTGTTGTATTTGGTGTAACTGCATTTTTATGGATATTTTCAAAACCACTCAATGGAGTATTGAGCGATCTTGGCGTAGGATTTAGACTAAGTGATGCTTGGGTAGCTGTAAGTGCAGCTATTTGTATAGTAACAGGCGGACTTGCCACTTGGAAAGAAGTAGCCCAAAATACAGAATGGGGCGTATTGTTATTGTTTGGCGGTGGTTTGAGCTTGAGTGCAATGCTTGGTAATAGCGGTGCGGCTTTGGCTTTAGGTCAAGCTGTTGCTGGTGTAGTCGGAGATATGCCACAATTCATCATTATTTTCTTTGTGGCTGTATTTATCATCGCAATTACAGAATTTACAAGCAATACAGCAAGTGCTGCGCTTCTAGTGCCTGTATTTGCCGCTGTAGCTGAGCCTATTGGATTGCCAAAAGAAACTTTAATTATCATCATAGGTATCGGTGCAAGTTGTGCGTTTGTAATGCCAGTGGCTACTCCACCAAATGCTTTGGTATTTGGAACAGGTCAAATCAAACAACAAGAAATGGTCCGAGCTGGGCTAATCCTTGCTGTTTTGGCAGCTTTTGTATTGGCTGTCTATACTTATATAGCTTATGCATAAAATTCGTGAGAGCTTCGGCTCTTGCGAATTATTTCATCTTGAAATTTTTAAAAGTGATAATTTACCACTCAATGTAAGTTTTTGCTTTTTTAATATCGTCAAATTTAATGCAAATTTCGCCGTCTTCGGTAGCTAAAAACAAATTTTCATCTTCAAATTTAATGATTTTTCCGTAAATTTTATCTTTTTGCTCGGTGGTTATTTTAACTAACTCACCAATGCTTTTGCTAAAATGCTCTTTTTTGCTTAGTTTTCGCTCCAAACCGGGGCTAGAAACTTCCAAAAAATATTCCCCACTCATAGGTGGCTCCACATCAAAAATCGGAGACAAGAGCCTACTTAGTTTTTCGCAATCATCTAAACTCACGCCACCTTGCTTAGTTACAAAAACTCTATAAATTGCCTTGCCATTTTCATTTGCTATTTCACTATCGTAAAACTCCAGCCCACACTCATTTGCCAAAGCTTCTAAATCAATCATTTTTGTCCTTTAAATTTGCGTAAATTTATCAAAATTTAAT
>JAGAZK010000200.1 GCA_017940085.1 Campylobacter sp. | reverse complement strand
TTTTAGTCTTTTTATTTCATAATTCATGCTTTTTATAGCTTCATTTAGCTCAGATTTTTTAAATTTATAGTCATTCAACTGCTCTAAAAACAGCCTTTTTTCTTCTAAATTTAAATCAATCTCCTCATTTTCATCAATCAAAGCTTTTAGTCTTGAGATAGCATTATTTAAAGTGTCTAAATTTTCTTGTTTGGTTTGTAAATTTACACTTGTTACGCTTGGATCTATGAGAATCAAAGGATCGCCAAATTTGACTTTTTGACCTTCTTTTACTAGTATTTTTGATACTACCCCACTTTCAAGTGGTTTTAGGATTTTGATTTCTCCGTTTGGGATTATTTTGCCATTTGCAGATACCACAATATCAACTTTAGCCAAACTCACCCACAAAATCCCAAAAAATATAATCCCAACAATAATCCAAAGTATTGTTTTGCCAAGTGGATTTTGTGGAGTTTGCTCGATTTCTACAAGAAGTGGCTTAAACTCGTGATAATCATCTTTTTTGAATATTTTTAGCATTTTTGTTCTTTAAATTTAAAAATTTTGCGAATTATAAAGAAATTTATAATACCCATTTTGATTTAGCAATTGCTCGTGAGTTCCGCTTTCAATGATTTTGCCACTATCTAGCACGATAATTTCATCACAATCTTTTATAGTGGAGAGTCTGTGAGCTATAAATATACAAGTTTTGCCACTTTTGATTTGAGCTAAATTTTTAATAATCACATTCTCGCTCTCATAATCCAAAGCCGAAGTCGCTTCATCAAATATTAAAATCTTTGGCTTATTTAAAATCGCCCTTGCTATAGCAATTCTTTGCCTTTGACCGCCACTCAAAGACGAGCCCCGCTCCCCAACCAAAGTATCATAACCGCTTGGAAGTTCGTTTATAAAATCATTTGCTCCAGCAATCTTAGCAGCTTGTATAATCTCGCTCATTTGGGCTGACGGATTTGCATAAGCGATATTGTCTTTGATAGAACCACTAAAAAGATAATTTTCTTGCAATACCACGCCTATTTGAGATCTCAAAATATACGGATTAATATGCCTAATATCAAGATCATCAATATAAATCGCACCTTCATTTTGCAAATAAAGTCTCTCAATAAGCTTTGCTATAGTGCTTTTGCCAGAGCCACTTTTGCCTACTATTCCTATACTTTTGCCCTCTTCTACACTAAAACTAAGCCCTTTTAAGACCAAATTTGATTCAGGCGTATATCTAAAACTCACATTATCAAATTTAATATTACCCTTGATATTATTCAAAGAAATCGGCTTAGAGCTAACTTGTTCAGTTGGATTATTTAAAATATCACCCAATCTATCCACGCTCAAAATCGCTTGTTGAAATTCATTCCAAAGCCCGACAAGTCGCATGATTGGAGCACTAAACTGCCCTGCAAACATTTGAAACGCTATTAATTGCCCTACACTAAGTCTCCCATCTATCACAAGCCCTACCCCAAAATACAAAATGCAAAGTGTCATTAGTTTTTGCAAAGCAGATGAAACGCCCCCAGCAATATTGCTCAAATTTGCTAGATTAAAAGATGATTTGACATAATTTCCAAGATAATCTTCCCAGTGTTTTTGCATGCTGCCTTCGATTGCTAGTGATTTTACGGTTTGCATACCTGTGATTGACTCTACCAAATACGAATTTGACTTTGCTCCCATTTGAAATTTGTCTTCAAGGCGTTTTCTTAAAATTGGCGTAATAAAAAAATAAATCAAAGCGATTGTGCCTACAAACAAAAGTGCGATAAGCGTGAGCTTGACACTATACAAAAGCATCATTACCACAAATACCACACTAAAAAGCAAATCAAGCAGCACTGTAACTGATTTATTGGCAATAAATTCTCTTATGCTATCAAGCTCTCTTACTCTAGCAACTATATTGCCTACTTTGCGGTTTTCAAAATACACCATAGGAAGCATCATCAAATGCAAAAACAGCTCACTTCCAAGCTTTGCATCTATTTTGGTCGTAGTGTGAGCAAAAATATAATTTCTAGCTAAACTTAAAAGCATTTCAAAAATAATCACTGCCAAAAACGCTACAGCTATGACATTTAGGGTTGAGATAGAGTGATGGACCAAGACTTTATCAAGCACGACTTGTGTAAAAAGTGGCGTAACAAGCCCAAAAAGCTGCATTATAAAACTAGCTAATAATATTTCTGATACGATAAATTTGTATTCTAATATCCTTGCATAAAACCACCCAAAACCAAATTTCACGCTTTGGCTTAGAGTTTTGGGAGCCAAAACTATGATTTGTGGCAAACACATTTGGATTAAATCATCAAATTTAATCTCAGCGGTTTGGTTGGATTGATTTAAATTTGATTGGTCTGGATAAATAATAGCAGTTTGATTTGTAGGGTTAAATTTAAGCACTACAAAATATGAATTATTTTTATTTTGGGCAATGATTGGAGTGGGATATTTGGAAAGATTTTGCAAACTTAAATCTTTGATCTTGGCTTTGAAATCGCTTTTTTGGGCAATTCTAGTAAGCTCAAAAATATTTACTTCATCTTGATTTAGAGCAAATTTGTTTTTTATAGCATTTGTGTCAATAGAAATTTTTAAAATAGAAGCACAAATTTGCAGACAAAACAAAGATGAATGAGCCAAATTTAGTCCTTTTATAATTTATTAACTGCGAGATTAATTTAGTCGTAAATTTGACTAAATTTGGTTAAATTTAGTCAAATTTAGCTGTAAATTCGCCATTTCACCCGTAAATTTGGAGTGAATTTGAATTATTTTGTATATCAGCAAATGAAAAACCATCAAACTCAGAATTGTTTTGAGTATTTAGGGCGTGAAAATCTTGGATTATTTTATTTATTTGATCACTTGTTAAAATACTTCCATCATCAAGCTCAAAGTTTTCAACTATATAATCACCACTTCTAGTGCGACCTAAAAAATAATTTGTAATTGTGATTTGGTCTTGGTCTGAGTATTTGATGATTAGATTGTTTCGATTTTGAGTAAATTTAATCTCATTTGCATTTAAATTTGAACCAAATTTGATTGTATCATTGCCTTCAAACTCAGATATAGTGTCTAATCCATCGCCTTTGTTGAATATATAAATATCATCTCC
>JAGAZK010000199.1 GCA_017940085.1 Campylobacter sp. | reverse complement strand
GCTCTTCGGCTTTGGTTTCTACTTTTGCTTATGAGTTAAACGCACTTTTAAATGATAAAAATGCGTCTGAGTATTCTCCAGATATAGTTTTAGCAAGAGCTCTTAGTTATTCAAATATAGGCGATTATAATAAAATTTGGATGGATTTTAAGGATTTTAATAGTAGCAAAATTTATGGTCTTATAAGTGGTGGTAAAACTGCTGGAATCATAATCAACAAAGATAACAAACCACTTGCACTTTTGCAAACTGATCCAGATTGCGTGTTTTCTGTATATATAGGCGAAAACAAAATTGCAGGTATTGCTACTGGCAATTATAGAAACATAGAAATCAAATATATTTATCAATGGACAGAGCCAAAAATTGGCGATGAAGTTTATACAAGCGGACTTGATGGAATATTTTTTGGCGGTGTTCCAGTTGGAAAAATCACTGAAATTAGAGAGCAAGATTTATATAAAAGTGCTATCGTAGAGACAGAAAATAAAACAGAAGTCCCATCGTATCTATATGTAATAACAAAAGTAAGATAAGGATAAAAGATGCCAAAAAGAACAGATATTAAGACAATTTTATTGATAGGTTCAGGTCCGATTATTATCGGTCAAGCTTGTGAATTTGATTATAGCGGCACTCAAGCTGCTAAGACTTTAAAAGAACTTGGTTATAGAGTAGTTTTGATAAATTCAAACCCAGCTACGATTATGACAGATCCAGATTTTGCCGATGCTACTTATATTGAGCCAATCACAAAAGAGAGTATTTCAAGAATTATCAAAAAAGAAAGCGTTGATGCTATATTGCCTACAATGGGCGGTCAAGTCGCTTTAAATGTCGCTATGGAATTATATGAAAACGATATGTTAGGAGAAGTCAAATTTCTTGGAGCTAAACCAGAAGCGATTAAAAAGGGTGAAGATAGGGTTGCTTTTAAAGAAGCAATGCTTAAAATCGGTATGGATTTACCAAAATCAACTTATGCTTATAATATCGATGAAGCCATAAATGCTGCAAACGAAATTGGTTTTCCGCTGATTATTAGAGCTAGTTATACACTTGGCGGTGCTGGAAGTGGCGTGGCATATAATATGGAAGAATTTAGAATTTTGGCAGAAAATGGCATTGAAGCAAGTCCGATAAATGAAATTTTGATTGAAGAGAGTTTGCTTGGCTGGAAAGAGTATGAAATGGAAGTTATCCGTGATAAAAACGATAACTGCATAATTGTTTGTTCTATTGAAAATCTCGATCCTATGGGTGTGCATACTGGCGATAGTATTACGATTGCACCAGCACTAACTCTTACAGATAAAGAATATCAACGAATGCGTGATGCAAGTTTTGCTATTTTGCGTGAGATTGGCGTCGATACGGGCGGCTCAAATGTCCAATTTGCAATCAATCCAAAAAACGGCAGAATGACCGTAATTGAAATGAATCCAAGAGTTAGCAGAAGCTCAGCTCTTGCTAGTAAAGCTACTGGTTATCCTATCGCAAAAGTAGCAACCATGCTTGCTGTGGGATTTAGTCTTGATGAGATTAAAAATGACATTACAGGCACTCCGGCTAGTTTTGAGCCTGTGATTGATTATATCGTTACAAAAATTCCTAGATTCACATTTGAAAAATTCCCGGGTTCAAACCCGTATCTTGGCACAGCTATGAAAAGCGTCGGTGAAGTAATGGCAATCGGCAGAACCTTTAAAGAAAGTATTCAAAAGGCTTTGTGTTCGCTTGAGAGAAATTATGCTGGGTTTGATTTTTTAAATTTAGACGAAGAAAAGCTTATTTTTGGGCTTAGAAATGGACATGAGAAACGAATTTTGTATGTCGCACAAGCTTTTAGAAATGGTAAAAGTATCGAAGAAATAGCAAATTTAAGCAAAATTGATCCGTGGTTTTTGAACGAAATCAAAGAAATTGTTGATTTTGAAAGCCAAATTGATATGGATATTTTAAACGACAAAGAAAAACTAAGAATCGCCAAATCTATGGGTTTTAGCGATAAAATGCTTGCTGTTTTGATCAACAAAAATGACAATTTAGAACTTAGCCAAAATGATATTTATTACGCTAGAAGCAAACATGGAATTACGCATGATTATTATGAAGTAGATACCTGTGCTGGGGAGTTTCCAGCTCTTACGCCATATTTGTATTCAAGCACAGCCATAATGCCAAATTTGGCAAATTTAAAAACTCAAAATGATAAAAAAGTCTTAATCATAGGTGGCGGACCAAACCGCATAGGACAAGGCATTGAGTTTGATTATTGCTGTGTTCATGCAAGTTATGCTCTAAAAGATATGGGTATCAAAAGCATTATGTATAACTGTAATCCTGAAACAGTATCGACTGATTATGATACTAGCGATATTTTATATTTTGAGCCGATTGATTTTGAACATGTTAGAAGCTTGATTGAAAGAGAACAGCCAGATGGCGTAATAGTGCATTTTGGGGGTCAAACTCCACTTAAATTTGCTAAACGCCTGTCTATGATAGGGGCAAAAATCATCGGAACTAGTGCAAGAGTGATCGATGTAGCAGAAGATCGCAAAAAATTTAGTGAATTTATAAATAAAATTGACATAAAACAGCCTAAAAATGATACCGCAACAAGTGAAAGCGAAGCAGTCCAAAAAGCTGCAAATATTGGCTATCCAGTATTAGTGCGACCTAGCTATGTGCTTGGCGGAAGGGCAATGAGACGAGTTCATAGTGAGAGCGAACTTAGAGAATATATGAGTGAAGCCGTAAATGTAAGCAATAATTCGCCTGTTTTGCTTGATAAATTTTTACAAGATGCGGTTGAACTTGATGTTGATGCCATAAGCGATGGCAAAGATGTCTATATCGGTGCGATTATGGAGCACATTGAAGAAGCAGGAGTTCATAGTGGCGATAGTGCTAGTATTTTGCCTCCAAGATCACTAAGCGATGAAATGATAACAAAAGTTGAGTTTTCAACTAAACAAATAGCTTTAAATTTGGGCGTTGTAGGGCTTATGAATATACAATTTGCTATTTTTGAAAATGAACTTTATATAATTGAAGTAAATCCAAGAGCTAGTAGAACCGTGCCATTTGTAAGTAAAGCTACTGGAATTCCTATGGCAAAAGTGGCAACCAGAGTTATGTGGCAAGGAAATTTAATAGAAGCTTTGAAATTTTATGATAATTTTGGTGTTTTGATTAGCCAAAATGGCATTTACAAACCAAAAAATTCAAATAAAGTCTGCGTAAAAGAGAGTGTATTTCCGTTTAATAAACTTCCTGGCTCAGATCTCATTTTAGGACCTGAGATGAAAAGCACTGGCGAAGTTATGGG
>JAGAZK010000198.1 GCA_017940085.1 Campylobacter sp. | reverse complement strand
CATATCATTGTAGCCTTCTATACCAACGCCACATTCATAGCCTTTAGCGACTTCTTTGACATCATCTTTAAAGCGTTTGAGTGAGCTGACATTTCCTTCAAATACTACCACGCCTTCACGGATAACGCGGATTTTTGCACCACGCACTATATTGCCTTCTGTTACCATACAACCTGCGATTTGACCGATTTTAGGGACATTTATAACTTGTTTGATTATAGCTTGACCTAGATCTTCTTCGCTAATAACTGGACTCATTAAGCCACTAAGAAGCGCTTTGACATCATCAATTAAATTGTAAATAACATTATAAGTTTTAATTTCTACTCCACGATCTTTTGCTGTAGCTTTAACTTCACCGGTTGGACGAATATTAAAGCCTAGAATAACGCAGTTTTCACTAGCAGCTGCTAGTCCAACATCGCTTTGAGAAATACCACCGACACCAGAATGAATTATATTTACTTTGATTTCATCATTGCGAAGTTTTTCTAAACTAACTTTAATTGCTTCAAGAGAGCCTTGAACATCGGCTTTGACAATTACTGGTAGAGTTTTTAGCTCACCTTCAGCAATTTTTTCACTAAGCTCATCGAGTGTAACTTTAGTAGATTTGCTAAGTTCTTTTTGTCTGAGATATTCATATTTTTTCTGTGCGTAATCTCTAGCTTCTTTATCGCTTGATACGCTAATCAAAGTTTCTCCAGCATCAGGAACTTCACTAAGCCCGATTATAACTCCACATTCTCCTGGTTTTATTGATTTTAGAACATCTCCTTTGTCATCATTTAGTGCTCTAATTTTTCCGTATGCTACACCAGCTACTACTGTATCTCCTACTTTTAGGGTTCCGTTTTGGACAATGATTGTAGCTACTGGGCCACGACCTTTTTGAAGAGAACTTTCTATGATTGTAGCTTTTGCAGATCTACTAGGATTGGCTTTGAGATCTAATAAATCAGCTTGTAAAAGCACAATTTCAAGCAAATCTTCTACTCCCATACCAGTTTTTGCAGAAATCGGCACACATTCATATTTACCACCCCAATCAGCAGGAAGTATATCAAGTTCGGCTAGACCACTTTTGACATTGTCTGGATTTGCATTTTCTTTATCCATTTTGTTAATTGCAATTATTATAGGCACCCCAGCTGCTTTTGCATGATTAATAGCTTCTTTAGTTTGTGGTTTGACCCCATCATCAGCAGCGACTACGATTATGACTATATCAGTTACACTTGCGCCCCTAGCTCTCATAGCTGTAAATGCTTCGTGTCCTGGCGTGTCAATAAAAGTAATATTTCTGCCATCTTTTTGCACCATATAAGCACCGACATGTTGAGTAATACCACCAGCTTCTCCTGTGGCAACTCGTGAGTTTCTAATATAATCTAATAAGCTTGTTTTTCCGTGATCTACATGCCCCATTATGGTTACTACAGGCACACGGCTACTTAAATCCTTTTCATCATCTTGTTCATAATTTTTCGTATAGTCAAATTCTTGTGTATTATCGACTATATTAATCTCAATACCAAATTCTTCCCCCAAAATCTCAATTTCATCTTGATCTAAAAAATCATTTTTGGTAGTCATTTTGCCAAGTGCAAATAATTTGCTCATAACTTCGCTTGTGGATTTTTTGATTTTATCGGCAAATTCGTATAATCTAATCTCACTTGGAATTTCTACGCTACTTACGACATCGTCATTTTGTGTTTTTGATACTTTTTTGTGTTTTTTACGAGCATGTCTTTGGATACCACCTTCGAGATTAAATGTAGTATTTTGTGCTGTTTTATACACATTCATAGGTTTTTTGGTAGTTTGTGGGCGTTCTACTTCTATTGGTTTGACAGTAAGATCAGGTAAAACAACGACATCTTCATCATCAATCACAATATCACTTCCAAAATCTCCTAGCAAATCAATTTTAGCCGAACTTTCTTTTTTTACCGCAAATTCGTGTTTTTTCTCTTTTTTCTTTTTTTTGCTCAAATCAGACGAACCAAACATTGATTCTATATTTTGTGGCAATATTTCAGAAGTTTTTGGTAATTTTGGAGTAATATTTTCTTCTTTTTTCTTTTTGACAATCACAAGCCCACGGCGTTTTGCTATTGTGCTTGCTAAACTTTCAACTTGTGTATTTTGTGTGGTTAAATTTGCTTCTTGTGTTATTTGCGGTGTTTTTTCTACAATTTCTTCTTTTTTGCTTACTTTTTTTGGTTTATCTAAATTTTCTTCTTTTTTTTCTGGTTTTTCTTCGGTTTTAGTTGATTTTTTAGGACTTGCTTTTTTTGTAGCAGATTTAGTTTGCGATTTTTTCTCTGATTTTTCTTTAGTTTCGGTTGATTTTTTAGTTGTTTTTTTGGCTGGTTTTTCTTTTTTGAGATTTTCGGGCATAGTTCCAGTTAGTATATAATCATATAAAACCCCAGCATCTTCATCGCTTAGCGTTGTTGAAGCTGTTTTTACATTGAAATTTAATTCTTTTGCTTTTTGGATTACAACTTTACTATCATAACCTAAAGCATCGGCTACTTCACTAATTTTAGGCATAATTCTCCTTTAAATTTAACAAGCCTTGATAATATTTTCATAAGGTCTTTTTGATCTTTTTGAATACACTTATCACAAATATAAAACGATCTAAAACCTTGCTCCCAAGCCGATATTTGGGCATTTTTTAAAATAAAACGATTTAATTTGACTTGTAAAAATCTGTTTTTACAAACAACGCACATTCGTATAGGCTTGTGAAAATTGCTCATAATTATATCTTAAAAATCTTTATTTTCAGCTTTGTATAGTAAAACCATTGTTGTCTAGCTCGTAAATTTCTACTGCAAATTTAGTAAATTTATTCGATAAAACCGATTTTAGTTTTTGGGCATCGTCTTTGTGGGCTAAATTTAAAAAACTAGAACCACTACCTGATAACACGCTCATCAAACTTCCATTTTCATAAGCTATTTTGCGGACTTCAAAAAGATCTGGAAGCAAATTCATTCTATAATCTTCGTGTATTTTGTCTATACTAGCAAATTTAAGCATTTGGTAGTCTTTTTTTATAAAACAAGCGGTCAAAAAAGCCGCATGAGATAGATTACTCACACAATCTGCTTTAGAATAATTTTTAGGCAATGCTTGGCGGGATTTTTCTGTGCTAATTGGCTGATCTGGGATAACCATCACAGCTCTTAAATTTTCATCAAGCTCAGCTCTTTGGGTCAAAACTTCGCCGTTTTTTAAAATATTTGCCGTAAAGCCACCATAAACAGCAGGAGAAATATTGTCTGGGTGAGACTCATAAAACAACGCTTTGTTTAAAATCGTGCTTTTTTGGATTTTAAATCCAGCCATTTCATAAGCTGCTCCAATTGCTCCAATTATCACAGAAGAGCTACTTCCAAGACCCCTTGAAAATGGGATATTGTTTGTAAAATGAAATTTGAAATTTGATTTTTCTGGATTTAGAGACGAATAAAATTCATTAAAAATATTTATAAATGGGTTTTTTTGTTTTAAATTTGATTGAGTTGAGCCAAAACCATCTACAGATATGCTAGTAAAGCTTTGTTTGGTGATTTCTACTTCATTATAAAGCTTTAGAGCAATTCCTAGAGAGTCAAATCCGGGTCCTAAATTTGCACTGGTTGCTGGGGTGAAAATTTTCAAAATTTATCCTAAACAGCTTGAATAATATAGCTTGGAAGTGTATCAGAAGTTTTATTTAAATTTGATAAATTTAGCGGTAATTCAAAAGGTGTTGGCTCAGCTTGTTTGAGCAAAATTTGATTATTTTGCAAGACAAAACTAAAAGATTTGTTTGCTCTAATAGCACCCCCATTATTTAATTCAAATCCACTAACAGCGAAAAAATCAATGTTTTTTGCCACGCAAAATGTTTTTAGTATGACATAGCTGACTTTTAAGCCCATAAAACTTCCAGGAGTATTTGTGTAGATTATGCTTGAGATATTAAATTTATTTGAAATTTCACCTAAAATCTCAATCAAAGCTTCACTTATGTGTTTTTGGCTACTAAAACTTTGGATTAATTTATCATCTTCATACACGCCCACAAGAAACGGCGAAGAAATACCGATGACTAAAATATCAACACTTTTTATGCAAAAACCTTTGCAAATTCGCTCTCTAAGCTTGTCTCGCCAACGCATACGAGTTCGTAATTTTTAGCATCGCTCAAAATCTCTAAAGTGAGTTTGTGGTTTAGTTCATGACTACCTGCAAATGCTTCATAATCGCCGACCATTTGTGATCCAAGCAAAGTTATATCGCCAATCGCATCTAAAATTTTATGACGAACAAATTCGTTTTCAAATCTAAGTCCATCTGGGTTTAGGATATGTGTATCATCAATAACTACAGCATTATCCAAACTTCCACCAAGTGCAAGTCCCATAGAATTTAGCTTTTGGACATCTTTTAAAAACCCAAATGTCCTAGCTCTTGCGATTTGCTCAATATAATTTTTCTTAGTAAATTCAAATGTATAATTTTGCTCACCAATTACTGGATTATTAAATTTGATTGTGTAAGTAAATTTAGGTCTTTTGCTAGGGCGAACTAAGACATATTTATCGCCATCTCGCACAACGACTTCTTTTTTGATGATTATTACTTTTTTTTCAGCATCAAGTTCTTTAACACCAGCTTCATCTAACATCATACAAAAACTAATCGAGCTTCCGTCCATTACCGGAACTTCATTTGCATCTAGCACAATCCTTATATTATCGATCCCATAGCCATTTATCGCACTCATTAGGTGTTCTATTGTGGAAATAGAGCCATTTTGATCTCCAATTACTGTCGCCATTTGTGTATTTATTACATTTTTTGGTTCAGCTTTATAACTCATACCAAGATCAGATCTATAAAAAACTATTCCCGAATCTGCTTCTAAAGGCTCAAGTATGATTTTGATAGGCTCACCTTTGTGAAGTCCTATTCCTACGCCTTCTACTCTTTTGGCTATTGTAGTTTGGTTCATAAATTTCCTTTGTTATCTTTTGTCTATGGCTTGTTTGGATAAATTTAAAACATCAAAAATATTTGTTTTCATCCAAAGTTTATCCATCCATTCTTCTGGGCGAACTTCAATCCCTTGAATTAAAATACCAAAATGTAAGTGATCTCCAAGTGCCAAACCGCTTGTTCCAGTTGTCGCAACTACACTTTCTGGTTTTAGAGTATCTCCGACATTGACATTTGATGAGGTGCAGTGTCCATACAAACTATAAAGTCCAAATCCATGATAAAGCAAAACATTCAAACCATAAATTCCATTATCATCTCTAAATGCTACTACAGCAGGATTTGAAGCAACAATATCAGCTCCAGCCACACTTGCAAGGTCAAGACCCATATGATAGCTTTGGCTCACTTTGTCGCCTAAAAATGTATAACTTCTGTGATCGCCAAAACTTCCCACAGCTGCACTATTTTTGAGTGGATAAAATGGATTTAGATAAAATGATTTTATTGATTCTTCATGGACTTTTGAAGTTATTTCGCCTATTTTTTCGTCATTTGATATTCTTAGAGTTTCATTTACAAATTTAAATTTATTCAAACTTGACATTTTTTCAAAGTCTTTTGCATACATTTCGGCTAAGTCTGCTATTTTTCCGCTTAAAAAGCTTTTTGTTAGAGCAATTTTAGAGACTTTGTATTTTCTATCAAACAAAAAATATTTTATGCGGCTTTTTGATGTGTTGCCAGCTTTATCTACAGCTACAACTGTGGCACTAAAATTTTTTTCTTTTGCTGGCCAAGCTACTAATGATGCGTAATATCCGTCTTTGTAAAAAGGAGTAGCAATAAATTTTTTGCCAAAATTTGTTTGGATATAGACTTCTTCTAAACCGACATTATCTCTTACGCTAAATACCACAGCTCCACTTCCGCCTTTGACGATTTTATATGATTGGTTGATGACATTTATTTCTGGATTTTGGGTATCTGTAATGAGCTTAGTATCTATTATTTTTTTGTTGCCTGTGAAAAAATTTGAATAACTAGCATCTGTGATTTCTACTTTTAGTAAATATTCTTTTTGTGGTAAGAATATATTTTTTGGGAATACTAATTCCAATTCTGCTTCACTTTGATTGTCTTCAAAAAATTTAGAAAGCAAGGTTTGTTTTTTGTCTCCTGAGATCAAATTTATTCTTACTTTTTTTAGAGCCATATCATCGCTAATTTTTATTTTGATTGGATCTTTTAAATTTGTGTATATGGTAGAATTTATATCAGCATTTGGTGGATTTTGTTCAAATTTATCTAAATTTGAAATATAAAATGCTCCACCGCAAATCGCCAAAATAACGATTAAATAAAAATATTTTTTCATAAAACTCCCTTAAATAGCCTTAATTGTATCAAATTTATCATAAAATGTCTCTAATTTGACGAGCTGTTCTCATCCAATCTCCAAGCTCGTCCCATTTTTCATTTTTCATTAAATTTTCGCAAATATCAAATTCTTTTTTAAATTTTTGCATAGCTTTTAAAATATAATCTTTGTTTTGTTTGAAAATATCCACCCACATCTCTGGACTTGATTTTGCAATCCTTGCCATACCACCAAAGCTCCCACCCACAAGCAAAGATATGTTTCTTTTGTCTTCTTCTTTGAGTGTGGCATTTACCAAGCTAAAACTAATGGCGTGTGGCAAATGTGAAATAATACCGACATGCTTATCATGGCTATCTGGATCCATAAAAATTATTCTCATTCCTACTCCAGATAGCACTTCAACTGCTCTTTTGACATGATTTTCGCCTACAATTTTATCATCACAAAGCACTACTACAGCACCATTTAACAATGATTTAAAAGCAGCCTTAGGACCTGAGTTTTCAGTCCCTGCCATTGGGTGGGCGGCTACAAAATTTGCTTTTATTTCATCTGGGCAAGATTTAATGATATGTCTTTTTGTAGATCCTAGCTCGACTATAGTCGTATCACTTGGAATATCTTTTAAATTTGATAGTATTTTTACTATAGCTTCAACCGGAACTGCCAAAAATATCATATTGCATGTTTGTTTCATCTCTTCAAAGCTGATTATTTCATCAACTAACCCTAAATTTAGAGCATCTTTTTCATTTTGTTTATTTATATCATATCCACAAACTTTGTCAATTAATTTCATTGATCTAAGCCCAAGCCCTAAACTCCCGCCAATAAGCCCTAGACCTATGATTCCAACAACAGCTTTCACAAATTTTCCTTTTTTTGGTCGCAATTATAGAACAAAAATATTAATGTAATGTATATTAATAAATTTATGATACGATACCAACCTAATTTTAATAAACTAGGTTTTAAATGAATAAAAAAATTGTTTTAATTGCATTTTTAATAGGCATTTTAAATGCCAACACTATTACTTCAATCGAATATAATGGTTTAGTTCATCTCTCGCCTGAGTCTGCAAATGAAATTTCTGGTCTTAGAATAGGCGGTGTAATTGACAAAAAAACAGCAAATGAAGCGATTTTAAATTTATACAAACAAGGATATTTTAAAGATATTTTTATTGAAGAAAATGCTGGAAGAGTAGTTGTAAATTTAGTCGAAAAGCCAGTAATTGCCAAAATAGAATTGCAAGGTGTAGCCACAAACGACAAAGACAATATTATGAATGTTTTAGGTATCAAAAAAGGTCAAATGTATGATGAGCTAAGCCTTAAAACTGGTATGACAAGGATTAAGCAATATTTCCAAGCTAGAAGTTATTTTGATACTGTGGTAACGCCAAAAATAGAGCCAGTTCATGACAATAATAGCTCTTTGGCTTTGACTTTAGTGGTAAATAGAGGCGAAAAAATCACTATAAATAATGTTCATTTAATAGGTAGCGATGTTTTAAAATATAGCAAAATAGAACCAGCAATTTCTAATAAAGAGCGAGAATTTATGGGCTGGATGTGGGGACGAAATGATGGAGCTGTTAAGATTTTTGAGCTTCCCGGAGACCCCCAAAAAATCAAAGATGAATATTTAAATAAAGGCTATTTAGATGCAAATGTATCAAATCCATTTTTAAATACGGATTTTAGCACTTATGATGCGGATTTGAGCTATTTTATACAAGAGGGCGAGAAATTTACTATCAAAAATATCCAAATCCAAGCACCTGAGTTTTTGGAGCTAGATACAGATGATTTAATAGACGATATGAAGTTAGAACAAGGCGATGTCGCAAAATATAATGTCATCAAAAAAGATGCACAAATGCTTGAAAATATCGTGGCGGATAAAGGTTATGCTTTTGTCAAAGTTTATCCACAATTTCTCAAAGACTATTCAGATAACAGCATAAATTTAATATATCATATTAATCCTGGAGAAAAAGTATATATTAGAAATGTAACAATAACTGGAAATGATAAAACTGTCGATAGAGTCGTGCGTAGGGAATTATATTTAACTGAAGGAAATTTATATAGCAAAACAGATTTAGATGACTCTAGATCAGCACTTAAAAGGACTGGATATTTTGAAGAAGTAGAGATTAAAGAAGAAAGAATAGACGAAACTCACCTAGATCTTGAAATCGTGGTCAAAGAAACAGGCACAGGCTCAATTACTGGCGGTATCGGATATGGTAGTAGTGATGGGCTTTTGTTAAATTTTGGCGTAAGTGAATCAAATTTGTTTGGTAGCGGATATAAAGGTGGCATTAATATCGATAGAAGCGATGATTCGCTCGCTGCTACAATTAGTCTTAGAAATCCTAGAGTTATGGACTCGCCTTATAGTTTGGGCGGAAGTATTTTTGCTAATAAATATGAGTGGAATAACTGGGAAGAAAAGAATTATGGTTTCTCAATTACAGGCGGTAGAATGCTTACAAGGCATTTAAATGCATTTTTAAGCTATGAATTGCAAAAATCCGAAATCACAGGACTAAATGAATTTTATAGAGACGCTGGGTATTTAAACGGAACTCAAATCAAAAGTGCTGTGATACCAGGTCTTAGCTGGGATAATACAGATGATTATTATATTCCACGAAGCGGATTTAGTGCAAGTGAAGCTGTAGAATTTGCTATGTTTGGTCCAGATATTAAATTTATTAGAAATAGCACTAAATTTAATTTTTATCAAGGTTTGAGTGAATGGATAGAATACGATTTGATTTTCAGATACAAAGCAAGTTTTGGATATTTTTTGCATAGCGAAGATGACAAACTCCCAATCAATGAAAAATTATTCTTAGGTGGTATTAGCACGATTAGAGGCTTTGATAGCAGATCTGTGAGCCCAAAAACTCAGATTTGCGATCCGGTTAGCGAGAGTGGCGTGGTGATTCCAGGTTGTCGTATGATAGACACAGGCGGTAAAATGGCGTTTAATAACTCAGTTGAGCTTAGTTTTCCGATTTTTAACCGCATAAAAATGCGTGGGTTATTGTTTTTTGATTATGGTTTGATTGGCAACGAAAGACTTGATGAGATTAATAGATACAGCACTGGGTTTGGTATAGAGTGGATTACTATGCTTGGACCACTTCAATTAATTTTTGCCAAGCCATTAAATGACCAACCAGGCGATGAAACAAGCGTGTTTGAGTTTAATATCGGTAGAAGATTTTAGTAAGTTAAGTAAATTTTGTAGCTCAAATTTGATTAAATTTAGTAAATTTAATCAAATTTACTAAATTTATAGGCTATTTATGGACGCAAAAATCATTAAATTTATAAAAAAACAGCATATTTTGAGCCTTTGTGTGAGTGATGAAAATGAAATTTGGGTTTGTAGCTGTTTTTATGCGTATAATGAAGATTTAAATTCTCTAATTATCGCTTCAGATTCACACACTAAACATATAAAAATTATCCAAAAAAACCCAAAAGTAGCTGTGAATATTGCTTTGGATACGAAAATTATCGGACTAATAAAAGGTATTCAAGCTAAAGGTGAAATTTATCCTTGTGAGAATAAAATGCCTTATTTCAAAAGATTTCCTTATGCTCTAGCACTAAATCCTGATTTGTATGAAATCCGCTTAAATTATATCAAATACACAGATAACGCTCTTGAAAAAAAGTTGATTTGGCAAATTTAGTTCAAATTTGTAGGATTAGGCAAGGAATTTGGAGTATTATTCTAGGCAAATTTGAGCAAATTTAGCTAGAATTTTCTTTATAAATTTAAACTTCAAACAAGGAGCAAAATATGAAAAAAACATTAGCAACAATCGCAAGTGCGATGATTTTAATTACAGGAGCAAATGCAATGTCAAGCAAAACTCAAACAATAGAGCAAGATTTACCAAAAGGCGTAACTTCGCAGTGGGATAAAGTTTTTGCCAAAAGCGAAAAAGTAGATCATAAAAAAGTAGCTTTTAAAAATCGCTATGGAATCACGCTTGTGGGCGATCTTTATACGCCAAAAAATATGAGCGGAAAGCTTCCAGCTATCGCTATTAGCGGACCTTATGGAGCGGTCAAAGAGCAATCTAGCGGACTTCATGCTCAAACCTTAGCCGAGCGAGGTTTTGTAACACTAGCGTTTGACGGCAGTTTCACAGGCGAAAGTGGCGGCGAAGTGCGTGATATTTCAAGTCCTGATATAAACACAGAAGATTTTAGTGCAGCGGTGGATTATTTGGGACTTCAAGATTTTGTAGATAGAGAAAAAATCGGGATTTTAGGTATTTGCGGTTGGGGTGGATTTGCCTTAAATGCCGCTATTGCCGATACTCGCATAAAAGCTGTCGCAGTTACTACGATGTATGATATGACAAGAGTTACCGCAAAAGGCTACAACGATAGCGTTGATAAAAACGCTAGATATGAAGCAAAAAAAGCCCTAAATTTGCAACGCTGGGCAGACGCCGAGAACGGCAAAACAAGTTATCCGGCAAACGGACTTTCACAGGTCAAAGATGACGACGCACTATTTTTGCGTGAATACAAAGACTACTACCGCACAGATAGGGGCTTTCATAAACGCTCACTAAATTCAAACGGAGCGTGGAGCAACACAAATGCAATCATCGCAATGAGCGATAAAATTTTAACTTACGCGGACGAGCTTAGGGCTCCTGTGCTTGTCGCACACGGCGAAATCGCACACTCACGCTATTTTGGCGAAGATGCTTTTAAAGCACTTGGTAGCAAAAACAAAGAGCTTTTTATCGTCAAAGGTGCAAATCACACGGATTTATACGATAAAAAAATCCCGTTTGATAAATTTGAAGAGTTTTTTAAAGCAAATTTGAAGTAAATTTGATAAATTTAACAAATTTAATGAATACAAATTAAAAATTTAAAAAATGTAAGGCGAAGTATTTTGAGATGATTTTTTGAGTTGTGAGCGAAGTGCGAGTGAGACGGGCTAGTATGTCGTCGCAACTAAGCATGAGCGAAACTCTCAAAAAAGCACTCAAAACAAGCGAAGCGTTCGGCGTAGCCGATGTTTCCTTGAAAAGACAAGCCGTGAAAGGAAAACAAATGCAAGATTTTAGTTTCAATAATCCCGTTAGGATTGAATTTGGCAAAGGTAAAGAAAAAAATATCGGTGCTTACATGAGCGAATTTGGTGCAAAAAGAGCGTTAATTGTCTATGGAAGCGATAGAGTTAAAAAAAGCGGTCTTTTTGACGAGACAGTAAATTCTTTAAAAGCCTGTGGTATCGAATTTACCGAGCTTGGCGGCGTTAAAAGCAATCCGGTTTTAACAAAGGTGCGAGAAGGCGTGAAAATCGCAAAAGAATTTAAAGCTGATAGCGTCTTAGCAATCGGTGGTGGGAGCGTACTAGATAGCTCTAAGGCAATCGCCGCAGGAGCGTTATATGACGGCGATGTGTGGGATTTTTTTGTTAGTAAAAGTGCAGATAAAGCACTTATGATTTTTGATATTATAACTCTTGCTGCAACAGGTTCTGAGATGAATAGAGGCGGCGTTGTAACCAACGAAGCAACAAAAGAAAAATTTGGTTGCGACGGGGCAGCGTTGTATCCAAAAGTATCGATTATAAACCCAGAACTTCAAGCAACCGTTAGCAAAGAATACCTTGTATATTCGGCAAGTGATATTATCGCTCACTCGATAGAAGGCTATTTTACAGCAACTTCGCACCCAGAACTTATAAGAGCCTACATAGAAGCAAACATAAAAACGGTTATGAAAACGACCGAAATTTTGCTAGAAAATCCTAATGATTACGAAGCTAGGGGCGATTTTGCGTGGGCTGCGACTATGGCACTAAACGGGCTAACTTATGTGGGAACTAGCGGTTTTTCATACCCAAATCACATGATAGAACACGCTATTAGTGCGGTTACGGACTGTCCGCATGGAGCAGGGTTAAGTGTCGTAATGCCAGCATGGATGAAGTTTTATAAAGAGCGAAATTTAGGAGCTTTCAAGCGTTTCGCAAAAGAAATTTTTGGACTTGACGGAGCAGATGAAGGCATAGAAGCCTTAAAAGCGTGGTTTGAAAAAGTTGGCACTCCGACAAAGCTTTCGCAAGTCGGCGTAAATGAAGCGAATTTGGGCGAAATTATTGATTTGGCAAATTCTTACACTACTTCGTGGGGTGGAAGCGAAATTTACACAAAAGAAAATTTAGCCAAGATTTTTGAAATGGCGAAGTAGTTAAATTTATAAATTCTTTTGAGATTCTTCGCTACGCTCAGAACGACAAAACTTCGTCATTCTGAGTTTTTGTAAAACAAAAACGAAGAATCTTATAAAATTTAAATTTACAAAAAATGCAAATTTAAAACATTAATTTTCTAAAATTTTGCTAAATTTTATTTATTTTTGAGATTAAATTTACAAATTTATCGCTTGAAATTTTATAAATTTACTATTTAGCTCTTGACAAAAGTTAGATAACTAACTATAATTTCGCTTATGAAAACAAAAAATATACCGATAATTTTTCTAGCATCCAAATTTGTAGCAAATGCAAACCAAATTATAATGCTTGAACTTAAAAAACACGGCATTACCGATATTTCACCAAGTTATGGCGATAT
>JAGAZK010000197.1 GCA_017940085.1 Campylobacter sp. | reverse complement strand
GCTATTAAAAGGCTTAGAAAATATGTTAGGTGGTAAAAAATGAGCGGACAAGCAAAAGCAAAAAACTAACCTCCCAAGAAAAAATCTTCGGAACGCTTTTTGGCGTGGTTTTGATACCACTTTTTACTGGATTTTTTGCTATTACTCTTACTTCAGCAAATCAGTTTTTGATGGATTTTGAGCTTTTGCCAAATCAATCATATTTTAATTTGGTAGTCGTGGAGATAATTTGCTCGTTTTTGTATGGTTGCTATTTTTATGTCAAATTAGTCAAATTTCAATTTGGCTCTCAAGAATTAGGCGGTGTATTTTACGGGCTATTTCTTGCGTTTTTGCTTTTGTCTATGGCAAACTGCCTTTATATACCATTTGCAAGTGAAAATATATGGCTTAAGTTTTTTATCGTATTTATGGGCGTGGTATTTTTGATGACTAGATTTGAAGATAAGCTTCAAATTTTCCGCATTGCATTTGGATTTATTACTTTTATATATTTTGGGGTTTTGGTTTTTGTAGGATATTTGATTATAAAAATAATATCTGTATATGTAGCGTAGCTATAAATTTATATTTTGTATAAACCAAAGCATTGCAAATTGTAAATTTGGCGCTTTTGGCTTGTTTTCATCATAAATAAAATCCAAAATTTCATCTCTTTTGACAAAAAATAATTCTATTTTTTCATCATCTACGCCACCACCAGGAGTTTTTTTCATACTCTCATCTATAAAAGCATAAAATAAATTTTGTCTATTTGCTCCAAATCCAAGAGCAGTGTAATTGCTAGTGATTTTTTTGATATTTTGGACACTATATCCAGTTTCTTCTAAAATCTCTTCTCTCATAGCTTGATCTAAGCTAATATCTTTATCCATTATACCAGCACAAAGCTCATAGCTTACGCCAGGCTCATTGCTACTGATGCCGTGTCTTGTTTGATAATACCAAAGCGACGGGCGAAATTGTTTGACAAACAAAAACGAATCAAATTCTTTGTGATAAAGTATGCAAGCTACGCTATCATGAGCCTCTACACAATCCCATCGGCGATTTTTGCCGTCTTGAGTAAATGTAATACTAAAAGGCTTAATAAATTTAGACTCACCCAAAGGAACGATTTTTAAATTATCTACATTAGCACCCATCTAGCAACACCTAAAAAGCTAAAAAATCCGACAATATCAGTCATAGTAGTAAGCAATACTGAGCTTCCTACTGCTGGATCTATGCTTAATTTTTTTAAAGTTATTGGAATAACTGCTCCAAAAAACCCAGCCAAAGACAAATTTATAAACATAGAAATAGCAATTACAAGCCCAAGAAGTGGCATTTGAAACCAAAAATAAGCCACTACTCCCATTATAAATGCAAATATAAAGCCATTTGAGAGCGAAATACCAATTTCTCTTAAAATAACACTTTTTGCATTAATAAAATCAATATTTCCAAGAGCTAGTTTTCGCACGGTTACGGTTAGGGCTTGTGTGCCTGTATTTCCACCCATAGAAGCGACTATTGGCATAAGCACAGCAAGAGCAACAAATTTTTCTATAGTTTGATCAAAAAGCCCAATTATACTCGATGCAATAATCGCTGTGATTAAATTTACAAAAAGCCAAAGCGCACGAGAACGACCAGCTTTTATTATTGTATCTTCGTTTTCTGCTTCATCATCAACACCAGCCAAATTATAAATTTGCTCGGTTGCACTTTCTTCTAAGAAATCATGAATATCATCAACTGTAATTCGTCCAAGCAAAACACCAGCTTTATTCACTACCGCAACCGCACTCAAATCATAATCTTTTACCATTTGAGCAATCTGGGCAATATCATCTGTATCTAAGGCCGTGTGTGGTTTATACTCATCTCTGTTTTTGGAAATTGCTTCTTTGAGCGTATCGTCAAAATCAAAAAGCAACAAATCATCAATAGGCAAAGCATATCGCAAGACATTATTTTTATCTACGACAAATAATTGATAAATATTGTCTATTTCGCCAGTTTTTTTCATTTTTCTAAATCGCTTAATAGCGACATCTAGCTTTTCGTCTAAATTTGCAGAAAACAGCTCGACTTGCATATACGCACCAGCTTCATTTTCTTCGTAAGTAATGAGTTTGGAAATTTCTTTTTGGGAGTCGATTTCTAAAGAATCAAAAAGCTCTTTTGCTTTATCTTCATCAATATCTTCAATATTTTGAAGCAAATCGGTAGCATCATCAGAATCAAGATTTTCAATAGCTTTTACGATTTTATCTTCTGGGAGATCTTCAATAATATCTTTGAGCATGTGATCTGGCAATTCAATAGCGATCTCACCGAGATTTTCGTAATCTAACTGCTTGAGATAATTGCTATATTCATCTTCATCATATCGTTTAATTATTTTGAGATGATCTGCCAAATCAGCAGGACTTACTTCTGTTTCTTGAGCTAAGTGCCTATCTAAAATCTCTTTTGATTCTTCAAATTCTCTATTCATAATCTTATCCTAAAATAAAATTACATCTTCAAAATTCTCTTCTTTTGGTGGATTAATATGATTTTCTTCCAAAGCTTTGTCAAATACTGGTTGAATTTCTTTTTTCAACTCTTCAAATTTGCTTTTTTCATTTCCAACTAATTCGCCTTTGTAAATTCTCACGACTGAATTTGGATTTATAGCTCTATTGTTTAAATACAAACCAAAATGCAAATGCGGTCCAGTGCTAAGACCAGAGTTGCCCACATAGCCTATAACTTGACCTTTTCTCACGGCTTTTCCAGGTCTTATGTTTGAGCTAAAACCACTTAAATGTCCATAAAGAGTAGTATAATTGCTACCGTGTTGTATTTTTACGACTTTGCCGTATCCGCCTTGAGTGCCCACAAATGATACTTTGCCATTTCCTGCTGCATGAACTCTAGTGCCTACAGGAGCTGCATAATCAATACCTAAATGAGCTCTATATTGACCCAAAATTGGGTGAAAGCGTTTTTTACTAAATTTAGATGAAACTCTTGTATATTTAAGCGGCACAATCAAAAAGAAATTTTCTAATTCTTTGCCGTTTTTGTTATAAAATTTTTCATTGAATTGATAAGTGTATTGAAATTTTTTGTTTGTTTCTATGGCTGCGGCTTTGACATCTGGCATACCAAAAACTCGCCCCATTCTGCGTTTTTGGCTATAAATTACTATTAATCTATCGCCTGGTTGTAAGCCTTTGAAATCAACATTTCCTTTAAATGAATTAATAAAAGCTCCAGCAAGTGCCACGCTACCTGTAGTTCTGACTATTTGATTATAAGGAGACATTTCTAAGCTCAAACTCAATACTCTATCTTCTGTAATATACATAATAGGCTTAAATTCAAGCACATATTCATCATTTGCATTTTTGAAAATATGAATTTGCAATTCTTCATTGATAGGAATCAAAGCTTGTTCTAATTTGTTTTCATCATTTCTTAATACCTTAAAACTAGCCCCACTCATAATCTCGCTTGCAAGTTCTTGCTCTTCTCTTTGTAGATTATAATATAGTCTTAATGGGATTTCATTTGCTTCAAAAAATGTAAGCAAAGTCTCTCCATTGCTCCAAGTGGTATTTTCTAATCTCGCTGCGTATAAAATTTGACCCAAAGCAAATAATATTAATATTATTTTTTTCATTTTTAGCCTTATGAAACAAAAAATGGGATATTCTATCTAAAATTTACTTACAATTTGCAAAATTTAAAGCATTTTTGGCTATAATTCAAACGCTTTTTAATGGAGTTTTTATGCGTAAATTTATATTAAGTTTTAGTTTTTTTATTAGTTTTTGTTGCGGAGTAGAGTTTGAGCAAATCAAAACAAATGTCGCTCAAATCAGTGAAAATTTAGTTCAAATTTATGATAATCCAAATTTAATCAAAGGCTCAAGTGGAGTTATTTTAAAACAAGATAAAAATGACCAAATTTACATAGCCGCAAAAGTAATTCTCAAAGAAAAAACTGGCGAGTTTGCAAATTTAGAAATCTTGCCTTTTAAAGAACTTGGACAAGACGCATTTCCTAGTTTAAATTTGCCAATCAAACAAGGCGATGTTGTTTTGATGAATTATTTATACAATAGAGCTTTGATTGTAGCACCTACTTTAGAAGCTTTTAGAGTATCTAGTCAGAGATTTGAAGATATTGATTTTATCCACCCTGATTTGGTAGCGGCTTATTTGAGCAGACATTTTTCGCCTGAACCTTCTAAAAAAGATTTTCAAAAAAATTGTGCGACAAATGCTGTTGGGCTTATTTATTTTGTCTTAGATAAACAAGCTGTTTTTGTTGATTGCAATAGTTTTGAAGTGCTAAAAAGCTTTGAAAGTAGCGAAATAAGCGAATTTCAAGCACCTTTTTATTCTAATGT
>JAGAZK010000196.1 GCA_017940085.1 Campylobacter sp. | reverse complement strand
TACCCCCGTCAAACCAGTTATCATCAAATTCACCAATTTCATCGCAGCTCAAACTATATTCATCAAATTTGGTGATTTTAAGATACTCGGTCCTAGAATTAATAACTCGTCCGTTTTGATTAGCACCACAATTTTTATCAAAACACTCAAACGAACAACTTGATGAAAATGTGCGAGTCGGTATGATTGAGCTTAGAGCTCCATTTAAATTTATACATTCTATTTTAGCCACACCTTTATTTAGATCAAAATCCACGCCTTTGATTTTGCCAGTAAATAAAATCACACCAGCTGTATTATAAATCTTGACAAAAATAGAAGTAGCGATTTGTTGTTTGCAGAGCAAATTTATAGGCTCTAAATTAATATCAGTATTGATCACACAATCATCTCCTGCACCATTGCGGCTTAATTCTTCTCTACTAATAGCAGCAGGATAAAAATATTTATTTAGCGAATTATTGCTCGGGTGAATAAAATCTATTCGCTCACTTCCGTTTGTATATCTAAATGTAAATTTAGAATCAAAATATGAGACTAAATTTCCAAATTTGGCGTAGCTAAATTCATAACATTCAATCATTTATTACCTCCTTAAATTCGCAACTAACACTAAATTTAGCCGCATTTGAGTGTTTTATGCTGAGAAAATCATTATTAAAACGCACTTTTATTAGTTCTTTGATTTTTGTATTTGGCAAGACTTGTTCGCTCAAATCAGCCTCAAAATATATATAATCTCGCCCTGTGGGATACGGGCGAGTTGAATATTCATAATGATTTGAATGAGCATTTGTGATTTGGGTGTAAATTTCACCGCTTGGGGCGTTGATTATAATAAATTTGCCAAAATGATCATTTATTAGCTCTTTTTTAGTGTTTTTGGCTATGAAATAATTATCTGCCAAATTATGCTCAATGATCTCAAAATACGAGTTAAAATTTGGTATAAAAAAGCTTTTAAAACTTCCTAAATGCTCATTAAAAAACTCTTCAAATTTAATTACTTCTCCAAGTGTATAAAACACAAAATCACATTTTATAAGGCGTGTGGTGAGTTTGGGTGTGTATTTGATTTGCTTGTATGTGCCGACAAATTTAAAATCATTTTGGTAAGATATTTTTGGGGACATTAAAGGCACGAAATTTAGCACAGCTTTGTCTAAAAAAGTCCCATTTTGGGCAAAACTACTCATCTTATCTCCACAAATTTTAAATCAAATTTAGTCTTTGTATCGCTATCATAATTTGTCTGCTGTGCATTTGATTTTGGGCTAACAAGAGCTAACGGAATGACTTGTTTTAGCTCTTTTAGGGCACTTCTGGGAGTAAATTCAAGCGCTCTAACTTGGCAATAAAAAGGAAAATCATCTTTTGTGAATTGATCTGTATTTTGGGCTATGCTTGTGATTTGGCAACACGCTTTATCAATCCAAATATAGCCCGTGTGTCTTAGAATATTGATAGCAATTTGGGGGATCGGAATAAAATAATCATTAAAATTATTAGTAGCTCTAAAAGGCACTTTGTATTCAAACTCCCAAAGCGGCAAAAGCAAAAGCGATCCATTAAGCCCATAAATCAATGTTTCTCTTAAGCCGTTATTTGGCTCTAAAACCACACTCCCAAAATCAAACTCCATTATCCCTTTATTCATCAAAGCCACTCTATTTTCAGTGCCGTTTTGTGAAGTAAAAATATCGGTTTTGTAATTTATCGTGCGGGTATATCCAAAAAGCATTTTATAATCAAAAAGAGCAAAATTTCTAATATAAATAGTAAAAGCTATTTGATGACGATATGGGTGAGAGCCATAATTTAGCGCACCAACTTCTTCAAAACTTATACTTAAAGATATAACTTGATATATGTCTTTTGGTTTTTTTATTTTGATTGTAATATCTTTTGAAGCATTTGGGGCAAGATTGTTTAAATCAAACTCAAAGCTACAATCTTGCGTTTTAGTGTAATCTTCTACAAATAAACTTACAGGAAATGTATTTGTATAAGTCCATTTTAGCTCACACTTATTTTCAAAATTGTCAATATAAATATACTTTGTGTTTGAATTATAAGTGAGATTGTTGTCTGAGAAATTTATAACTCTCAAATTAATTCCTTTCGTAAAATTTATTGTCAAATTTGCTTTTAAATTTACAAGGCGAAGTCTAACACAGCCTAGTAGAAAAAAGCCAAAACTAAATAGCGTTTAAATGCTTTTAAAAGCCGTTTAAAATCGTTTAAATACTTCTTAGCCAACCCTTTTATCATCTTTAAAATAAATTTGCTAAATTTGGCTTATCTAGCTTTAATTTTTGAGTGCTTTTGCGGGAGTTTGTTTTTGTCTCACTGCAACGGACGCTCAGTCCGCTTCATTCGCCAAAAACCGCACAACCCACAAAATCATCTCAAAACTTAAAGCTTTTAATCAATAAATTTTTATAAACAATAAAAATTTATTAAATTTTTCAAATTTGCCTTTAAATTTATAAGGCGAAGTATTTTGAGATGATTTTTAGCGTTTTTTGTTTCGCTTTGCTCACAACTGCAAAGCAGACAGAGTGCGAACGACCATACTTGAGCGTATGTCGCAGGGAGTAAGCACGAACAATCGCCAAAAAGCACTCAAAAGACAAAGCCTAATTTATGATGTTTTTTAGTGTTTTTCTCCCTATTCTTGATGTCGCCCATTGCTCAAATACATTATTATCAAACGAATTAATAATAGTAACGCCGCCATCATCATCTCTAGCTTGACCTAAATTTAGTGTGTCTAAATTTGCCATACCTTTGCGACTCAAAACGCCTTCGCCGGTTTGTAAAATCGCTGGGACTTCGTCATTTCCCAATCCGCTCACAAATCCGCCGGTGTGAAATTTTTGGGCTTTTATCATTGCTACTTGTGCCATGCCTTGAGCGATTGCTACAGCAGCCATTGCGGCTCCGAGATACGGATTGCCGCTTGATGCGTATGCATTTGTGGCTGCGGTGTAAGTATTGACAATGGCTTTTCCTACCATTAAAGCTTGATAAGCTCTCATTGCGTCTTTGTTTTGATTGCCGCTAAGTGTGTAGAAACTTTGAGCCAAAGAGCCGAGCATATCAAATCCCGCACCGCTTGCACTCATGATTGATTGCATTTTGGCTCTTTCAATCTCGGCTTGTTTGTTTGCGTGATTTTGAGCGTTTTGCTCGAGCAAAGCGTAGTGATTTTCTATTCTTTCAAGCTCCCCCGCTTGAAATTCGTCAATTTGATCTAATCTAAGTTGAAATTTCAAAGCCTCATTATCTTCATAGCCCATTTGAGAATATAGAGTGTTGTAGTTGTTATTTTGACGCTCTTTGCCATAAACTGAATTTGCTATTTCTTCATTGCTAAATTCGCCTGATTGTTGCATTTGTAAGCTTTGAATTTGGTTTGCTACGCGTGCGGCTTTAGCTTTGTCGCTTAAAAGTTCATAATATCTTTCTTTAGATTTTAGCATTTGGAGCTCTTTGTTTGCTTGATACGAGGCTTCTTCATCTGCTAAATATTTTTGTATTTGGAGATTGTTTAGACCGAGTTGTTTTAAACGATTTGTAGTGATTTCATTTTGGACTCTTCTTTCATTTTCTTTGTCGCCGATAGCTTTGTAGTATTCAAGTCTTAGTTTTAGCTCATCTTGAATATTTTTTTGAGTAATTTTTGTGGCGTTTTGTGTGGTTAAATTTGGATTGGATACAAGTTCGCCAAATTCATCATTTTTAAATATACCGTTTTGGGCGTCTTTTAGCTCTTTGATTTTGGCTTCAAGAGCGTCAATATTTTTAGAATATTCATCAAATTTAGCTCTTGCTGCTGTTTTTTCTTCGTCGTTCATTTGGCTTAGACCGAAATTTTTTCGCTCTAAATTTATATCTCGTCTTGCTTTATACAAATCAATTAAAGTTGCCTTTGCTTTGTTGATTTCATTTTGGAGCTGTGCGGAGCTGAAGTTTTTTAGCTCTTTGGAAGTTAAATTTAGAGATCTTTGTAAATCATCACTTGCTTTTTTGGCATTGCTAAAATAGCTCATTAATCCCTCAAAGGCTGTAAATACAATCGCAGTCGGTAAAAATGTTTTAAATGTCGTTTTAAGTCCATTTAAAGCAAGATTTAAAGCCTTTGTGGCATTTGCTGCACTAAATAAATTTGCCCCAAAACTCGCATTAATAATTGATTTTGACGAAGCACTCAGAGTATTAAATGCACTCAAAGCAATTCTTGAGCTATAAAGTGCTGCTACAAAAATGCCGATATGTTTAGCACCGCTAACTGCAGCCGAGCCTAAATTTACTAAATTTGAATGATTGTTTTTTAAAAATTCATTCGTGCTTGCTAAACCATTTTTAAAACTCTCAAAAATAGGCTTTCCAAGCTCAGCTGTGAGATTTGCGAGTTCGTTTTTAAACTGAGCTAAAATACTATTAAAACTACCGCCGCTAAATTCGCTTAGTTCTTTAAATTTAGCTGTTTTTTCGATGAGCAGATCAAATACTTTGCCGTTTGCATTTGCCTCTTTTAATTCTTCGTTTGTAAGTCCGATAATTCGCATAAACGCACCCATTTCAGATCCGGCTATGACAGTGCCTGTGGCAAGAGAATCAAACATAGAAGTTAGATCATTCATATTTTTGCCGCTTACTTTGACTGCATAAGCTACGCTCTCAAAAGCAGCTTTTGCTTTGTCGATACTTCCTTGATTTGAAGAAGTAGCATAAAACATAGAAAAAGCATTGCTTAGATCGCTTATGTTTATGCCTGTATTTCGTGCGGTATCGCTAAGAGAGCCTAAAACCGCACTTGCCGTATCAGATGCCAAAGCCCATTTTTGTTGAGCATCAATCACTGCTCCGGTAGAAGTGATATTTGCAGTATTTGCAGAAATAAGACCAGTGAGTTTCAAATGTAGATCTTCTAAATTTGCGTTTAAAGATATTGATGATTTAATTAAATCCCCAAACATATCTCCACCAAGTTTTAAAGCTTGAAGTGAGTGGGCAAGTAAATCAATATTTGATCTTAGATTATTTGTAGTTTTTAGAAAACTATTTATTGAAGTAGTAGCATTAGCGGTATCGGTTGTAATTTTGATCTTTAATTCTTCCATTTTTTAATATTCCTTGCAAATTTGGCTTTAAATTTAGATATAATTTTAAAAAAAGGATTTAAAATGGCTTGGTATAGTTCGCCTTTTATTGCTGGACCATTAGAAGCTTTTATAATGGTTTTGATGATTATAGCTTTTGTTATATACGCATTAAAAGAAAGTGGCAAACTAAAATCATTTTTGATTGTTTTATTGTTTTTTGTTGTTGTTCCTGTCGCACTGATATTTTTAGGTATAAATCCTGCTATTAGTGTATTAATCGGTGCGTTTTTGTATTTTTGGTGCAAAGCGATTATAAATTTACTTAGCAAACCGGCTCCTTAATTCATCTCTAACTTAAATATGCTCTATTTTCACTAATAACACTTGCTGCACTCGAGTTATCAGTATAAACGCTCAAATCAGTATAATCAATATTAGCTCCAAGCAAAAGCCTGTTTTGAGAGGTTGTTGTGTTGTTTATAGCAGATACTGCGTTTTGCGTGGCTTGAGATACTGAAATATTTTCCCACCCAAGACCGGCTAAGATAATATCATTTGATTTAAATCTAATCTCAGCAAAATTTGGACTTTGTCCAAATAAAGATTTGACCGAACTACTTCCAAACATAGAACTAAATCTAATGCCTATGATTTTACTTGGGAGAGGAGAGGTAAATTTAATCTTGCACTCGCTCCAAATATTAGTGCTTGTCCCATTAAATGCAGTGTAAGTAGAGCTTGAAGCAGTTGTTAGAGCTACGCTTAGAGATTGATTTGGATTAAATGGGCTTAGATAGCACCACACATTGTTTGAGCGGTATGGTTGCGAGCCTACATAACTAATGCTAAAATCATATTTCTCGCCATCAATCACAAAATATCTCCCGGCTTGAAAATTTGTTCTAGTCGGGTATGTGCCAAATGGCGTTACTTCGCTATCGCTTGGCTCAAAATATTCATTGCCATTAACATCAACTAATCTTGCTTGACCTAAGCCAAATCCGACTGATGTCCCTAGCGTAATACTTATCTCATCAAAAGTTTTTTGATTGAGTCCTACTTGCTCCCAAATAATTTTATTTGTGTTTGGGTCTATGCCTTTGTAAATGAAATAAGTCCTGGAGAGAATATTAAACCAAATAAATCCATAATCAAGTGAGCCTATAATATTTGGGTCGTCGCTTGGATCAACTGTGCTTCTAATGCCTTTAAAATCACTTGTGAGTGGTGATGATTTGATATAATTGATTTGACCGGGACTATTATTTTCAAGTGCTTGTATTCTCGCAATAATCGCACTATCGTCATAAGAACTGCTTGGAGCGTTTTCAAGTGCGGTTACTCTCGCACTCAAAACACTATCATCATAAATCGTGTCGTTGTCTGTTTTGG
>JAGAZK010000195.1 GCA_017940085.1 Campylobacter sp. | reverse complement strand
TCGTTTGCACCAGCTTTATTCATTTCTTCACGCACGACTTGCTCGATTTTAAGAAGCACTTTTTTACCCAAAGGCAAAAAATTATAAAGTCCTGAACCATTTTGAGAAATAAAACCAGCTCTGATTAATAATTGATGACTAGGCAAAAGTGCGTCTTTTGGGGCTTCTTTGATTGTAGGTATATAAAGTTTGGAAAATCTCATTTTAGTCCTTATATATTTCTTCTTTTTGTATTTTAATATCAAATAAATTTTCTAAAATAGCATTGATTTCTGGTGTAGCGTGGTCTTTTAGTCTCATACTTGGAGTATGTAAAAACGCTTTGAAAACTTGATGAATTAGCTTTTTGGCTTCGTCTTTATCGCTGTTTTTCAAATATCCTTTTTTGATAGCTTTTGCGATTTCAGCTTCTGCGATTTGTCTAGCATGAAAACGAAGTGCTTTTATAGTTGGGACACTACTTTTTCTAGCAACCCACGCAAAAAAATCATTAACACTTCTTGCTACTATAGAATAAGCTTCATTTGCTTGTTCTTCCCTTAGGGCTAAATTTGCTTTTACGCTTTCTTCCAAATCATCTACAGCATAAACTCTAATATTATCATTTGTGCTTATATTGATATTTCGTGGCACAGAAATATCAAAAAAACATCGCATAAATTCTTTTTGTTCTATAATCTCATCAATAATTATCGGCTCATTTGCTGAAGTAGCCGCAAAAATAAGGCGGTAGCGATTTATGTAATCATGCAATTTGCTAAAATCATCATAACTTGCAAGTTCTCCAAGCTCACTTGCCAAATTTGCTGCTCTTTTGATATTTCTATTTAAAATCACGACATTTACATTTGAGCTAATTAAATGTTTTGCTGCCAAAGTAGCCATTTCTCCAGCTCCTACGATAATAGCGGTCATTCCACCAAGATTTCCAAAAATCTCTTTAGCTTTTGATACAGCTACACCTGAAACTGAAGTTGGGTTTTTGCTAATTTGCGTAGCAGTTCTAATCTTAGCAGCACATTTAAAAGCAAAATGAATTGCTCCAGCAATTTCATCTCCACAATCTCCATTATCATAAGCAAATTTAAAAGCGTCTTTGAGCTGACCTGCGATTTGCGTTTCGCCGATAACTAAACTATCAAGCGAACTCGCCACAGAAAAAAGATGATGAATAGCACCTTTATCATCGTAAATATCGGCTCTTAATTCCAAAGCTTCTTTATTTACAAGGCTTAAAAGCGAGATTGAGTTTAAAATATGCTTTATGGCTGATTCTATTTCATCACAAACTGCCACAATCTCAACTCTATTGCAAGTGCTTAAAGCCATTGATTCTTTGATATTTTCACTAGATCCAATCAAACGCAAAATTTCTTTTTGGCGTTCGTTGTCAAAAGCCAATTTTTCTCTCAAAGCAATATCTGTATTTTTATGAGTAAAACTCACGCTAACATAATGCATCAAAAATCCCTATTTATCATACTTTGAACGATTTCAATCAAATCTGAATTACTAACAGCTTCAATAGCTTTTTGTCCATAATCATCTATAATTGCTGAAGTTTTGGCAATTATGTCATTTTCTTTAAATTTATCTTTTAGCCAAGAGAGTTCAAATTCGCTCAAATCTTTTTTAAACAAATTTTTTAGAATAATTTTTTCATTATCTGGTAAATTTTCATA
>JAGAZK010000194.1 GCA_017940085.1 Campylobacter sp. | reverse complement strand
GTGTATCAAACCTAGTAAATTTGTCATAAATTTTGTTCATTTCTCGCTTTTTGATAACTATGCCTTTATCTGAGACACTAAATTTATTTTTGGTTAAATTTATTTTGATTATCTCATCTTTGAAGCTGTATTTTATGGCATTTGAAAGCAAATTATCAATTATTTTGCCAAATTTAAACTCATCACTATTTAAATTTACACCATCAATTAAATTTAATTCAAATTTAATATTTTTATTACTTGCTGGGAGTTCGAAAATTTGGACTTTGTTTTTGATAAGTTGGGTTAAATTTATTTGAGTAATTTTGTTTGGCTGAAATTTTAAATTTAATGCCAAATCGCTGTATAATTCAGACATATTTTTAGCTGAAATTTTGATATTTTCAAGATATTTTTTAGGATCTTTATCAAACATCTCAATACTCATCAAAATTACACTTAGTGGCGTATTTATCTCATGAGTAGTATCTGCTATAAAATTATTTAAAGCTTTGATTTGATTAAATAGTGGCAAATACGAAAGCCTAAGTATCAAATACGCAAAAATACTAATCGCTAAAAGCGTAAAAGAAACTATCAAAAGTATTTTAAATTTAAGCTCACTAATCTCTTGTTTGTGGGCATTCGATCTAGTCTCAACAAAAAGCTTAACTTTTTTGCCATCAGCCCTAAAATTAATATCATTTCTAAAATACAAAAATTCATCATCAAAATGATAATGCTTTCTAGCGTATTTTTCTGGCTTTTTGGGTCTAAACTCAGCAAGTAAAAATTTCCTTTGTTTTGGATCAAAAACGACCATATCGTATTTTCTTTGCGAATTTAAAGCGACTTCAATGCTCTCAAAACGAGCGATTTTTTCTACCACATTTACAAATAATTCCATATTGTGAAATGTATTTTCATAAATCTCTCTTTTGTGTTCTTTATAATAAAGCACAGAAAAAAGCGTCAAAAATAAAACACTTGTAATAATATAAAAGAAAAATACAGGAAAAATATATTTTTTAGACATATTCATAGCCTATTTTTGAGTGGCTAATGATTTTATCAGCTCCTATAATTTTGCGTAAATTGCTGATATATACACGCAAACTAAGCTCACTTGGTGTTTCGTTGTATTCCCAAATACTCGAATATATCGTATCTCTAGATAAAATTTTGCCTTTGTTTTGCAAAAACAAAACCAAAAGTTCGCTTTCTTTTTTGGCTAAATTTACTTCTTTATCGCCATTTAATAAGCGTTTTTTGATCATATCAAATGTAAATTTATCATCGATTTTGATTAATTCATTTTGTGCAATATGTGAAAAATTCCTTTTTAAAATATTTTCTACTCTAAGTTTTAGTTCTGCTAGTTCAAAAGGCTTTTTGATATAATCATCGCAACCGCTATCAAAGCCAGTTTTGACATCATCAATTCCATTTAAAGAAGTCTCAAAAATACAAGGTGTTTGGACGCCAGAATTTCTAAGTTCTTCGAGCAATTTAAACCCAGATCCGCCTATAATTTTGACATCAAAAATAAATAAATCAAATTTATTCTCATAAGCCAAAT
>JAGAZK010000193.1 GCA_017940085.1 Campylobacter sp. | reverse complement strand
CCGCCTTTATAAAAAATACTATAAATATCTTCTATATTCGCATAATATGAATAATATTTAGCAAAAATATCGTTTCCATCGCTATCTTCTAGCTTTTTGACGAAATTTTGTGTGCCTATTTGACCTACGAAATTTGGATCAAAACTAAGCATATTTAGCCCAAAACCAAGCGGTTTTATCCTAAAACTTCCTATGCTAGAAATATCACCAAACGCAAGTCCGCTAACAAGTTCAAAATTATTAATTCTCATAAATTCGCTATTTTGTGCCCCAATACCTGCATCTAAAGCAAAACCAAAATAATCAGGAAATAATCTATATTTTATGCCAAAAGATGAGCCATATTCGCTTTTGGCTTGTTTTGTTTCATATACAAAAGTTACTGGCGAAGTAGAAGGATCTGTGTATTTGTATTTGTTAAACGAGCCATCATAGCCACTTTTTGCAGCTCCACCATAAATCCAAATCTCATTTGTGATACCAAATGATAAACTCACGCCCAAAAGAGCAATCCAAGCTCCAAAAAACAGCTTTTTCATTTAGCACTCCTAATAAATTTGGCAAATTTTATCTAAATAAGCTTAGTCAAAACTATATCTAAGTCCGACCATACCGCTAAGTCCGTCTCCTACATAAAGTCTGGTTTTGTTTCTAAATATATAATCATTGACACTAGTATAAGCTAAATTTACTCCTAAAGATACTTTTGGATCTACCATATATTCAATCCCAGCATTAAGCCCAATTCCACGCGGTTTGTAGCTCATAGAATAAAAATTCCAGCTATCATCTGCACTAAAACTATAAAATCCCCTTTGGTAGAAAAATCCCAAATTTAACACTGTGTCATAATTGATATTTCTAAGATATTCAACACGAAATTTATAATAAAAACTATCCATCGAATCAGCAGTTTGATTGCTAGAATGCTTTGGATCATCGCCTATAAGAAAATCTCGCTTAAAATGAGAATACAAAAGCCCCACTCCAAGCGGCAAAAGCCTAAACTCACCAACATAATCTCTTTGACCAAATTTAATCCCGCCAAAAAGCTCCAAATCATAAAATTTAGTCGTTGAGTTCATAAATCTAAAATCCGCTCCCCAGCCAAGCGAAGTATCAAATTGATTAAAATCATTGTATTCTAAAGCGATTTTAAATTTAGTTTCTTTTTGGTTTGTGTAGATATTTCTGGTTTGTGCTCCACCTGCAAATAAGCTTACTTCACTACCAAAACTATATCCACAAAAAATCAAACAAAGCACAATAAAGTATTTTTTCATATTCTCTCCTAAAAAATTTGCAAATTTAAAGCAAATTTAATTCCAAGCTATTTGATATTTAGCCCCAAAATACTTTGAAATATCAAATTTGAACTAGTTTTTGAGATTTCATTTAAAAATCTTTGCATTACAGGAGTTTCTCGCCAAACCGGTTCATCTACTCTTGCTAAAACTGCAAGTTCATCTCTAGCACCAAAATAAGAACTCACCCCATCAATCAAACCAAATTTAAGTGCGTCTTTGGCTAAAAATACTCTCGCATTTGCCCATTTATCTTTTGTTTTGATGTCTATATTTCTAGCTTTTGCGACATCAGCATAAAACATTTCATAGCTTTGATTTGCTAGATCTTGGAGTTGTTTTCTCTCAAGCTCACTCCACTCTCTCATAACAGTTCCTGCTTCTTTGTATTCTCCTGCTTTGACAACTTGTTCTTTTATGCCGATTTTGTTTGCTAATTCTTCTAAATTTGCTCCTTGTATTATTACTCCGATTGAGCCTATGAAACTGCCTTTGTTGGCATAAATTTTATCAGCCCAAATCGCAGCATAATAACTCCCACTTGCCATTGTCCCACTCGCATAAGCTAAAACTGGCTTAATTTCGCTTAGCTCTTTGATAGCTTCACTTAGCTCTACACTCGCACTAAGGCTACCTCCGGGGCTATCTATATTTAATAGCACACCTTTTATGCTCTCATCTTCTTTGAGTTTGTAAATTTGCTCTAAGACAAGAGTATTTTCGCCAATTACATCTTTTAAGTCAATTTGAGCTAAATTTGGTATTTTTGGGTTTGTATTTGCTAGGAGCAAAAATACTATCAGCAAAAATACACAAGTCTTAAAATATGTGTTGATAAACTTGAAAATAGCCACAATTGGCGAGAAAATTAGTTTTAAAAATTGCATTGATTTCCTTTTATAAATAATTTTTGACAATAATTTGTGTGAAGTATCATACAAAGTGCGAATTGATCGCTATTTTTGCAATCTATCAAAGGATAAAGTGCAAAATCAGCCAAGTTGCCAGGCTTTATTTCTCCGCTTGGTAAATTTAAAGCCAAAGCTGCATTTTTTGTAGCTGAAATAATTAGCTTTTTGGCAAGTTTTTGTAAATCAAATTCGCTATTTACAAAAAGCCCAGCCCTTAACTCGTCCCAAAAATTTAGATTATAGTTTGAGCTAAGCCCGTCTGTGCCGATATTTACATCAATTTTGCTAATATCTAAAAATTTTTCACTCAAAAGTCTATTTGAACGCGGACAATGCGTGATAAAGTGCAAATTTTTATCAAACAAATCAAAATATTTCTCTGCCCAAACACAATGAGTAAATAATGTGCGAAGTCCGCTAAATTGCTTAATATAACTTTTGGGCGAATAAAATGGCTTTGGTGAGAGAATAAAATTTTTAAGCCAGTCTTTAAACTCTCCATTTGCGTCTTTGAGCCATTTTAACTCAGCTTTGCTTTCTAAAAAATGTGTGCTAATGATAAGATCGTGTTCTTTGGCTAAATTTATAGCAAATTCGGCTATTTTTGGATTTGTAGAATATGGCGAATGAATAGAAATCGCTGGAATAAAATTGTCGCTTTTTTTTGCCATTGATTTATTAAATCTTTGGGTAAAATTTGCACAAATTTCATCAAATTTAGCCAAATTTGAACCCAAAATTTCATTAAAAAACACAACTCTTAGTCCAAATTTGTCAAACAAATCCAAATCCACACCAAAACTAGAAATCTCACCAATTGTCCCAACACCGCTTTTTATCATAGTTTTAAGGGCATTTTGCATAGCGGTTTTGTTTTTAGGGCTAGTGAGTTCATCTCTATTAATAATCACGCTTTTTACCCACGATAAAAAATTCCCATATTCTAAAGAAGCCTGATTAGCACTATATTCTAAATGCGTGTGAGTATTGATAAAATGGGGCATTAAAATACTATCATTGCAATCAAAAATCTCACAATCTCCAAATTTGTAAATTTGATTTTGGGGGATAATTCTTCGTATATTTTCATCAAACAAAACTGCATGATTTTTTAAAATATTAAATTTATCATCACACACGAGAATAAATTTAGCTTTTATTATTTTCATTTTTGTCCTTTGAGTGCGATTATAGCAAAAATTTAGCAACATTTTTGTAAAATTATGGTTATTTCACAAAAAGGTAAAACAATGAAAATTAGAGTTATACAAGGACCAAACATAAATATGCTTGGCAAAAGAGAGCCTGAAATTTACGGCCTTATGAGTATGGAAGAAATTCACGAAAATATGCGAAAAGTCGCTGAACAAGCAAATATCGAAATAGAGTTTTTTCAAAGCAATTATGAGGGCGAGATTATAGACAAAATCCAAGAATGTGTAGGCACTTGCGATGCGATTATTATCAATCCAGCAGGTTTTTCACATACTTCAGTTGCTCTAAGAGATGCTATTAGTGCAGTTAAATTGCCTTGTGTTGAGGTGCATGTTACAAATATTTACAAAAGAGAAGAATTTAGACAAAAAAGTCTCACAGCTGGTGCTTGTATAGGTATAATCAGCGGTTTTGGACCTTTGGGCTATCATTTGGCTTTGATTTCTTTATTGCAAATTCTTGAGCAAATAAAAGCATCTCAAAATGCCTAATTTTGTTTTGCAAAATCAAAACGCAGTTTATTATGAGTGTGGATATAGCTGTGATAATGAAATTTTCATCAAATTTAATGATGAGAGCTTTTTTATCACAGATCCAAGATACCAAATAGAAGCAAAAGAGCATTTAAAAAATACAAATTTGATTATCTCAAATGATTTAATCAAATCAGCTAGGCTTTTGCTTCGCAAATTTGGCAATGCTAAATTTAGTGTTGATCCAAATGATTTTAGCGTGGCTAGATTTTGGGATTTGAGCCAAAATTTGAGCATAAATTTTGTTCTTAAGCCAAATTTTTCTAAATTTAAACGAATAATTAAATCAAAAAATGAAATAAATTTGCTCAAAAAAGCCGCTAAATTTGGCGAAATCGGCTTTGAAAAATTAGCAGATTTTTTAAATAACAATTCAAATTTAGACGAAATAAAAATTAATTTTATAGCTTCAAATTTACTCAAAAATAATGGCGAATTTGGACTTAGTTTTGAGCCAATTACTGCTATTAATCAAAATGCAGCCAAAGCCCACGCACTCCCAACCAAAACCAAACTCAAAAAATTAGATTTGCTTTTGGTTGATGCTGGGGTTGTTTATCAAAGATACTGCTCGGACCGCACAAGGACAGTAGTTTTTGATGGCAAGATTAAATTTAATAAAAATCAAAAATTTAAAAACCAAAAACAAAATGAAATTTTTGAGATTGTCAAAACTGCTCAAGAAAAAGCGATAAAATCAATAAAACCTGGAATCAAAGCTTGTGAGATAGATTTTGTGGCAAGAGAATTTATTCAAAAAGCTGGTTTTGGGAAATATTTTTCACACTCCACAGGACATGGAGTAGGGCTTGATATACATGAATTTCCGATGATTTCTCAATCAAGCCAAATGATAATTGAAGAAGGTATGGTTTTTAGTGTAGAACCGGGAATTTATTTAGAAAACGAATTTGGCATTAGAATCGAAGATGTCGTGGTTGTAACTAAAAATGGGTGTGAAATATTATGAAAATAAAAGAAGCAAAGTCTATTATAAGATCGCCATTTTTCCCAGCTAGATTTAGTCAAAACAAAAATTATAAATATAGCGTTTGTATTGGGCTTGGCGGAAATATAGGTGATGTCAAAAAAAGATTTGAGAGATTTTTTTTAGCAATCAAAAAAGATTCAAGATTTTTTTTAAAAGAAAGTTCAATTATTTTAAAAAACAAAGCTTTTGGTTTTAGAGAACAAAATGATTTTCTAAACGCTATAATATTGCTCAAAACATCTCTTCACGCAAGAGCAATTTTGAAAATTATGCAATATTATGAGATTAAATTTAAACGCACAAGAAGTTTTAAAAACGCCCCAAGAACGCTGGATTTGGATATTTTGTATTTTAGTGAAAAAATTCGCCAAAGCAATGATTTGCAAATACCGCATTATGGCGTAAATGATAGAATTAGTGTTATAATACCGCTTGGAAGTATGAAGGAGACAATATGATTAAGCAAGAGTCTTTTACTGGCACCACGCCATTAGAAGCAATGCAAAGAGCAAAAGAAAAGCTAGGCGATAATGCTCAAATAGTAACCACAAAACAAATTCGTGAAAAAACTCTAAATCAATCGCCACTTTATGAAATCATAGTAGCTGTGGAAGTTTCAGATGAAGCACCACAAACTAGACAAGAAGCAAGTGTAAATGACATCAAAAGAAAAATCCAAGCCTATACTAGAAATAGCCCAACTCAATCAAATTTTAATAAATCAAATTATCAAAGATCAAATTTAAGCTCAGCAAATGATGAAGATGTGAGTTTAAATATTTCAAAAGTGGCAAAAGAAATCAGACAAATTGCCAATATTCCAGAGACAAATACTCCTGATTATACAAAAGAATTAAGCGATATTAGAAAACAAATTTTGCAAATGAATAAAAATCTCTCAATCTTAGCTGATAGCGTGTGGAACAGCAAAATAGAAGAGATTAACATAGTAATTCCGCCAGAATTTGCTAGTATTTACAAACAAGCCAAAGAAAGCGGTATGAAACCACAGCATTTAGAGCAGATTATGACTGCTACTATAGAAAATATGCCAACAACTATGAAAAGCGACCCAACTGCGGTAAAAAGGTATTTTTATTCGTTTTTAAGAAGATTATTGCCTTGCAGAAAAGAAAATATCAATCTCAAAAAACGAAAAATAATTATGCTTGTAGGTCCTACAGGAGTGGGCAAAACCACGACTTTGTCCAAACTCGCTTACAAATTTGCTCACGGAGATGGCACTAGATACAAAACTGGTCTAATTACTCTAGATAGTTATAGAATTGGAGCAGTAGAACAGCTTTTTCAATATGCAAGTATAATGAATCTCCAGATTATAGAAGTGTTAAATCCAGACGAATTTGGCTCAGCTATCAAGCAATATTACGACAAAGATTTGATTTTGATTGATACAGTTGGAAGTAGTCAATATGATCAAAAAAGTCTTGAGAAATTGAGTGAGTTTTTAAAAGCAAGTGAAGAAGATGTCGATGTCTCACTCGTGCTTAGTGCGGGATCTAAAATAGAAGATTTGCTTGAAATTTACGAAAATTATTCTTTTTTGAAAATAGATTCTTTGATTATTACTAAATTTGACGAGACTAAGATTTTTGGCAATGTATTTTCGCTCATATATGAGACAAAAACGCCAGTGAGTTATTTTTCAATCGGTCAAAATGTCCCAGAAGACATAATGGAAGCAGATGAGGATTATTTGATAAAATGTATTTTAGAGGGCTTTGATGCTCATCAGAAAGGTATAAGCGATGGATCAAGCCAGTAGATTAAGAGAGCTTATGAGCTCTCCGAAAATCAAGCGAAATACTCATTTTATCGCTGTTACAAGTGGCAAAGGCGGAGTTGGTAAATCCACTTTGAGTGCAAATTTATCAAATATTTTGGCAAAAAATGGCTATAAAGTCGTGCTTTTTGATGCAGATATTGGACTTGCAAATTTAGACATAATCCTAAATGTTAGGGTAGAAAAAAATTTATTAGATGTGATGAGTGGCAAATGCACATTAAAAGATATTTTGATCAATATTAAACCAAATTTTTATTTAATTCCAGGAGAAAGTGGGACTGATATACTTAAATTTAATGATAAATTTTTGTTTGAGAAGTTTTTAAATGACGCAGCTTCGCTAAATGAAACAAATTTTGTCATCGTAGATACTGGGGCAGGTATTGGAAATACTACTCAAATTTTCTTAGATATTTGCGATGAGGTTATTGTGATAACTACGCCAGATCCATCATCAATCACAGATGCTTATGCTACTGTCAAAACTATTTCTAAACAAAAAAAGCGAATTTATATTATGCCAAATATGGTTTTGGACGAAAACGAAGCCAAAAGAATATTTGGAGCTATCAAAAAAACATGCCTTAAGACTTTGGGCGATGAGATTCAGCTAGAAATGTTAGGATATATCCAAAATGATAAATTAGTCTCTAAAAGCATAAAAGATCGCACTCTTTTTAGCGACACAGCTCCACATACAGAGCCAAGCGTAGAACTAAAAAATGCTTTAAATAGATTGCTCATAAATTTGGAACAAAAAGTGCTTGATAACAGCAATGATCAAGGCGTTGTGGCGTTTTTCAAACGATTAGCAGAGCGTTTCAATTAAGGATATGGGTTTGAGCACGGAAAATTTTGTAGCGTTT
>JAGAZK010000192.1 GCA_017940085.1 Campylobacter sp. | reverse complement strand
ATTCTATCATCAAAAACAAGTCCAAATGAAATCATATAAATCATTATGACAAATACGATAGTTCCAATATTTCCAAAAAATGATTTTAGAGATTCTATGCTCCAATTTCCAAAAGCACCGCCGAGTTCTGGTTTAAACATACTCACACTTAGCAAAATTGCCAAAACTAGCAAAAAAACGCCAATAGCTCTCGAATAAAAATGCAAATTTAGTTTTTTGATATTTTGAAAGCCACGAATTACTGGATAAATTAAAAAAAACGGATAAAAAAGAGCAACAACACCAAAAGCTTTATAATTTGCACTTCCAATTACATTGCCGACTTTGCCGACAATAATAGCATTTGGACTAGCAGAAGCAAGTCCTAAAAATAGCAAAGCACAAACACTAATTACAAGCAAAGCACCACGCAATAACCATATCCTTAAAATAAATTTAGGCTTGATTATAGCTAAATTTACATTATAGGTAGTTTAATAGGCTAATCTGTGATATTCTACCTGCTGACATTAATTGTGTCTGAAAGCCAATTAGTCGTTGTTGAAACTCTAATGCAAGCTCACCCAAATCTACGCCAATTACGCCATCTTTGACTGTCTCTACATTTACTTCAAGTGTTTTTGATCTTTGGTTGCTATCTATGAAAACATTTGTATATGTCCCAATAAGTGCGTGTTGTTTGTCTATATGATCTAAAATATGATCTATTCTTTTTATCGCACCTTGCACACCAGCACTTCTTGGATCCACAGAAGCCCAATCGGCTCTATAAGTATCATTTCTAACTGCTTCTATCATATCATCTAAATCAGCGAAGAAATTTACACTTGCATCATCGATTGTAATCGCATTATTGCCGTTAAATGAAAATATTGTGCCATTTGATGCATTATTAAGCCCGACAGCTGGTGGAAAATCATTACCATTTGTATCTTCATACATAGAAATTTGGATATTGCTTACAGATCTTGTTTTATCAATAATATCTATTTGACCTCTATCATTTAGCTCTACATGGACATAATTATCAGCTTCTTTGACAATTCCATTAAATCTTTCATAAGCTGCGGTGATGTCTGCTTGAGCAGTTGAATTTATATTTTCCGCTGTGCCTCTAATATCTTCAATCTGACCACTTGAAATTACACTTATTATGTCATTTAAATTTTGATATGTAAGCTCATTTGCACCCACTTTTACGCCCTCAGTTTGTTTAGTAAAAGCATCGTATTTGCCAGTGTAAATATTGCCAGTGTAAATATCTGTTACGACATTTGCATTTGCGTCCAATTCTGATATTGTCAAAACTGGATACGCATCCGATCCGCTTCCTACAAATTCAACCTTTGCTTGATATAAGTTATTATTGTTTGAACGAATTTGCATAGTTATATTTTTGTTTATAGGATTGCCGTATTGATCCTGAGTAAGATCTGGAGTTATGTAATTTCCATTGGCATCTTTGATTTTATTGCCATTGGCATCTACTATTTTAGATCCTGCTACATCTACAAGCTTGGTTGAATTTGTAGCGTATTCGTTAGTATCTCTGATGACTTGAGATATATTGCTAGTGATTTTATTGTCTTTTTTGCCAAATGCCAATCTATCAAAATCAGTAGCCATACTCTCATCTTCTAAAAATGTCTGATAATTTGGACTTTTGATAATTTCAGTCAAATATACATTTCCGTCTTTTATAGCTTGATTAATATCATTTTGATTGACCAAATTTTCAATATCTGCTTGAGTAAATAAAGTCGTCTCGCTTGGCAT